>DAITMY010000261.1:0-3297 GCA_036834925.1 Asticcacaulis sp. | reverse complement strand
GCACAGCGGTAGTGCAGCGGTTTTGTAAACCGAAGGTCGGGGGTTCGATCCCCTCTTCCGGCACCATTCCCCCCTCCATCCTGCGACAGGCTGTCGCACAGGCGGCAAGCGGGACAATTGGTCCACCCTTGGGCATAGGTCGTAAAGCAGACATCGGCTATAGCAGCGGCACCGGCAAAGGGCCTGTGTGTACCCGGATCACCCGTTTGCTGAGCGTCTGTTCGCCATGGAGTTCTAAATGTCGCGTCACTCTGTCCTGATTGCCACGGCGGCGGCCTTGACCGTCACTCTGGCGGCCGTCCCGGCCCTAGCCCAACCCGCCCCAGCGAATCTGCCGGCACCTTACAACACCGGGGATCTGGCGCTGGGCAAGAAGCAGTTCGTCAAGTGTAAGTCCTGCCACACGATTAACAAGGGCGGCATGCAGATGACCGGCCCGAACCTTTACGGCATGTTCGGTCGCAAGGCCGGGACCGTGGCGGGCTATAAGTATTCAGACGCGATGAAAGCCTGGGGCAAGCCATGGGATGGCAAGACGCTGGATGCCTATCTGGCCGACCCCAAAGGTTATATTCCGAAAAACAAGATGGGCTTTGTCGGCCTGAAAAAGCCGGATGATCGCAAGCATCTGATTGCCTATTTGATGGTCGAGACCGGCTATAAGGGTAAGTAAGCGGCCTGATCCATCGCGTAAAAGACAAAGACCGCGGGGAACACCCCGCGGTCTTTTCTTTTTGTGGTCTTTTCTTGTTGTAGCTTGGTCTCGGATTAATCCGCCTTAGATTGGGTTTCCCAGGCCTCGATCTGGCGAGCGGTATACTCGGGCGAGCGGGTAAATCGGGCCAGAAGCGCATAGATCACGGGCAGTATGAATACTGTCAGGATGGTGGCAAACAAAGCACCCGAGAAGATCACCACGCCAATCGTCTGGCGGCTGCCCGCCCCCGCGCCTTCCCAAACCGCCAAGGGCAAGGCCCCAAGCGCCGTGGCCAGAGACGTCATCAGGATCGGACGCAGGCGCAGCCCGGCGGCCTCGATCACGGCGTCCACCACGCCCTTGCCCTCATCGCGCAACTGATTGGCTAATTCGACGATCAGAATCCCGTTTTTGGCAGCAATTCCGATCAGAATAATCAACCCGATCTGGCTATAGATATTCAGCGACGAGCCCACCATCAAAAGCCCGAACAGGCCACCGCACGCCGCCAGCGGCACCGTCAGCATGATGATAAACGGATGGATAAAGCTCTCGAACTGGGCAGCCAACACCAGAAACACGATCAGCAGAGCCAAGGCAAACGCGAACATCACGGCCCCGGAGGCTTGCTGAAGATCGCGGGCGTTTCCGCCCCACGTCACAGCCGCCACGGGCGGGAGTTTATTGGCTTCGGCCTGAAGAAAGCTCATGGCATCGGCAAGCGCATAACCCGGGGCCAGATCGGCTGAGACCTGAACCGAACGCTGGCGATCCACACGTCGCCGATCCGCCGCATCGCCGGTAATCCGGGTTTCAGTAACCGCAGACAAAGGGACCAGTGCGCCGGTATTGGCACGAACATAAAGGGTATTGAGGTCCTCTAGCCCCCGACGGTCATCCAACGGGCTTTGTAGAAGCACGTCGTATTCCTGACCCTTGTCGGTAAAGGTCGTTACACGGCGCGAGCCAAACATCGTCTCCAGTGCCCGCCCGACCCGTTCCGGCGGCACACCCAGTTGCAGCGCCGCATCGGCATTCATGTCGACGACAACCCGGGGCGCTGTCGGCTCATAATTGGTCCGTACCCGTGACAGGTTGGGATTATCCCGAGCAGCCGCCATCAGTTGCTCAGTCCAGCCCGCCAGTTCCTTGTAGTCGGCACCAAGCGCCACAAGCTCGACCCCGTTACTAGATCCCCCGCCCCCTGGTCCGCGCTGAAACGGCCCTCGGACACTGGCATTGACCCTTACCGATGTAATTTGGCTCAGACGCTTATTCAGCTCTTCGGTGATCTCGTCTGCAGAGCGGCTGCGCTTACGCCAGTCTTCGAGCACCAGCACGCCAAACCCCCCATTCATCTGGTTGCTGCCCCCACGTGGCAAGCCGACCACATACCGGAAGGCGTCCCCCGAACGCACATAGTCGCTAAGGATCTTTTCCGCCTCAATGGCGGCTTCGCGGGTATAGGCAAACCCCGCACCTTCTGGGCCATTGATCGAAATATCAACCCGGCCCCGGTCTTCAGGCGGCACCAGCTCTTGCGGGACAGACGTCCACATGACGAACACGGCACCACCGATCAAGACCAACAGGGCCGAGACCGCCAAAGGCCCTGCCACACCGCGAACCATCATCCGCAAACTGGCTTCATAGGAACGCTGCAAAGCGTGCATCGCCCCATCGACGATCCGGGTCATCGGACTGGCCTTGACCGGGCGCAGCAGCTTTGAGGCCATCATCGGCGAGAGGCTTAAGGCCAACAGCGACGAGAAGGCGACGGCGGCGGCAATCGCGACCGCCAGTTCCACAAACAAACGCCCGATATAGCCCGGCAGGAACATCAGCGGCCCGAATACCGCGATCAGGACCAGCGTGGTGGCGATCACTGCGAAATAGACCTGGCGTGTCCCACGCACAGCCGCCACCGCCGGCGGCTCGCCCTCGTCAATGCGGCGCTGGATATTCTCGGTCACGACAATGGCGTCATCAACCACGAGACCAATGGCCAGCACCAGCGCCAGCAGGGTCAACAGATTGATAGAAAAGCCCAGCGGCCCCAGCACGATGAAGGTCGCGGCAATACAGATCGGCGCGACGATCGTTGGGATGAGCGCCGCGCGCCATGACCCGAGAAAGACCAGATTGACCAAACCGACCAGCCCAAGCGCGATCGCCAAGGTAATCCAGACTTCTTTGAGCGCCTCAGCGGTGAAAACGGAATTGTCCACCGCCACCAGCAATTTAGTGCCCTTGGGCAAGGTCTTATTGACCTCTTCGACCCGCTTGCGCATCTCTTTGGAGATTTCGAGGTCATTGGCCACAGACTGGCGCACCACGCCGAGCGCGACCTGATCCTGTCCATTGCCTCGGAAAAAGCGACGCGGATCACTGGCCCCACGCTCGATTTTCGCCACATCCCCGAGTCGCGTCACATAGGCTTGCGTCCCCCCCCGTATCGGCAGATTGGCAAAGTCCTCAGCCTTGGTATAGCCGCGTTGAACCCGGATCGTGTAATCCGACTGCTGCCCTTCGAGGTATCCAGCGGGGAGTTCGATATTCTGTTCCCGCAAAGCCGTCTCGACATCAGCAACGGTCAGGCC
>DAITMY010000260.1:0-3373 GCA_036834925.1 Asticcacaulis sp. | reverse complement strand
TGTCCGCACCTTGTTATTTGTCCCCGCCGACAAGCCGCGTGCTTTGCAAAAAGCGGCCGGACTGACGCCCGATCTTTTGGTGTTCGATCTCGAAGACGCCGTCGCACCCGAAGCAAAGGTCGGCGCACGCCTCGCCCTGATTGAGTCCCTGAAAACCCAGACCTTCAAAGCCGCCGTTGGAATCCGGTTGAATGGCGTTGGCACCAATACTTATGCCGACGATCTGGAGGCCTTAAGTCGCCTTGGTCCGGACCCCAAACCAGCCTTGATCGTCCTACCCAAATTGGAAAGCGTCGCAGAGCTTGAGCGCGCGCGTCATGATTTGGACCGTGTTTGCAACGGCCGTCCAATCTGGGGCCTGATCGAAACGCCGCTGGGCGTGGCCCGCCTCGACGCCTTGGGCGAAGCGTCAAAAACCCTCGGCCTGCGCGGCCTGATTGCCGGGACCAACGATCTGGCCCGCACCTTACGCTGCAAGTCCGGAGCCGACCGCGCGCCGCTCCACTATGCCCTGTCGCGGATCGTCCTGACCGCCCGGGCTCACGGACTAACGGCGCTGGATGGTGTGTACAACGCATTTCAAGACACAGAAGGCTTTCTGGCCGAATGTCAGCAAGGCCGCACCCTAGGTTTTGACGGCAAGAGCCTGATCCACCCGTCTCAGATCCCCCTAGCCACTCAGGTCTTCAGCCCGGACGCAACCGAAATCGCCTGGGCGCGGGCCGTGGTCGCGGCTTTTGCCAGCCCGGACAATGCCCAAGCCGGGGCCATTGCCCTGAACGGGGAAATGGTTGAGCGGCTGCACTTGGAAACCGCGCAGCTCTGGTTACAACAGGCGCAGGCCGAAGGGGTTTAAGCCGCTGAACTCGTGGCACCCGGCATTAACTGGGCCATCAAGCCCTTTACCTCTGCGGCCACCTGCGGGGCCTGCCCCAGAGCCTCGCGCATCTGGGGGTGGCGCAAAAGCTTGAGCGCCTCAGGCCGGACTCGCTCACTGATAGGGCCAAGCGGCGCCGCCTCGCCTGCGGCCATCCGCATCAGGACAAGCAACTTCTGGGCGGGCGGGGCACTGGACCGCAAAACCTGGGTGACGATGCCGGTGTCATCCTCGACCCATTGACCGATCAGCCCCAGACGTCCGGAAATCTCGTCAATGTCGCGCGGCTGAAGATCGATCCGCCGCACGCGCTTTTGTAGTTTGGCCAGGGTGGCCAGCTTGATCAGCGGCTTTTCATCCGATGCCCGCACTTCACGCTCAAACCGCGTGGCACTGATCGACGATGTCAGCCACCGGGCGGCCTGACGCTTGTTTGCCCCGCCCGCCACGTTTTCGCACAGCCAGATCAGGCTCTGGACCTCATCGAGCGACTGTTTGCGGTTGCCGATCAGGCTTTGCACAAAGTCTGCAGAGACCAGAGATTTTGAGCGGTCAATAAAGGCTCGTGAAACGTCATCGACGATGCCGTGCTTGGCCGAAATGGCCGACAACACCATGGCCAGAACCCGCAAGGTCTCTATCTCCGCTTCGGGATCATAGGGCCGCAAACGCTTGGGCCCATTCAACTCCTTAAGGATCCGCTTAATAATGGCCTTGGACAGTCGCGGGAATTGGCCCGACTCAATCGCTTGGGACAGGCGCTCGCAAGTCCGGTTCAAAGAGGGCAAATATCCGCCGATCCGAGGCTCCAGCTGGACCAACATGCGGATCTCTTCGCTGGCGGCCAGTCGGGTCAATGCGCTGAGCATCGCCCCCGGTTCCGGATCCAAGGCCACGATTTCCGCAATCGAGCCTTGATAACTGAACAGTTCCACAATCGGCTGCTCGATCAGATCGACAACCCATTTACGCAGCTCGGCATCCGTCGGCGCGGCGTCCATGAGATCCAGCAGGCGATCCAGCTTGGACTGGCGCGACGCTTCTCCCAGGTAAGCGGCAATGGCCCCGCCCATGATGTAGGCCCGATCCGGGTTGCCGTGCAGCGACTCGGCTGTTTCTCTGAACTGCTCTGGGCTGGTGGTCGGGAACAGCTTCTTGCGACCATCGCGAATCACCCGTTCACAGGCCCGGTCCGCCAGATCACGCCAGCGACGGATCAGCTCATGCACCGGCTTGCCCGTCTCTTGGGCTTCTGGGATCGACAGCTTCTGTAGGGCATGTTGAATTTCTGTGCCGGAAGCCTCAAGTTTTTCAACCAGATCCGGGCGATGCAGAAGTTCAAACGGGGTAACGCCGTTGCGTTTGAACCAGTCATCCAGCAGACGGGCAATGGTCTCGCGCGAGACCGCCGTATAGAGATCTTGCGGCGAACCGCAAAACGCCACGACCTGACCGACGTCCTTGCCTTTTTTCTTATGGTCCTCGGCGGTGCCTTTGCTCAGGATGCTGACGCTGCGATACTCGTTCGTCGTCTCATCCATGACCTCCTTGTAGACCTTAACGCCCACGACATTGCCCCGCGAGAACAGCTCTTCGGCATGCTCAAGCGCTTGAGCCCGATCCTCGCTGGCCATATCAAGGGTCCAAGCGGATTTCGCGGTCTTGCGAAAAAAGACTTCGTAGTGCGTCAGATCACTCATACTGGATCCCGATCCCATTCCCGACGCAAGGCGCCCCGTGGGGCGACCTGAACTGTCTGAAGCAGAAGGCCTTTCGTTTCAGCGTAATCCGGGCCATACCTGCGACTAGGTGTAGCGCAATCCTCTTAAGGCCGCGTTGAAGTCTGAAAATGGCCCGAAAGACGTCCCATTTCAGCGCTAGGGCCAAAAGAGAACGGGAGTACCCATGGCCAAGATTACGCTTGTCGATGACGACGAAAACATTGTGACCTCTGTGTCCCTGACCCTGGAATCCGCCGGGCATACGGTGACCGCCTATTACGACGGGGCCTCCGGCCTTGCGGCCTTGGAAAGCGATCCGCCGGATCTGGCAATTCTGGATGTAAAAATGCCGCGCATGGACGGCATGGAAGTGCTGCGGCGGATCCGGGGGACTTCGAGCCTGCCGATCATCATCCTGACATCCAAAGATGACGAGATCGACGAGCTGCTGGGCTTTAATCTCGGCGCGGATGATTACATGCACAAGCCGTTTTCCCAGCGGCTGTTGCTGGAGCGGATCAAGGCCATCCTGCGCCGCTCAGGGATCCCAACCAACGAACCCGAGGGTGACAGCGCCGAAAGCGGCAAGATCATGAAGCGGGGCAAGCTGACGCTGGATCCGGCCCGCCATGAGTGCCTGTGGGATAACAAGCTGGTCCGTCTGACGGTCACGGAATTCCTGCTGCTCCATGCCCTGGCGCAGCGTCCGGGCTTTGTCAAAAGCCGCGACAACCTGATGGACGCCGCCTACGACGATCAGGTCTATGTCGACGAC
>DAITMY010000259.1:0-3375 GCA_036834925.1 Asticcacaulis sp. | reverse complement strand
TGCGGCGTTTTCTGCTTCAGCGTGTCCTTGAGGCGCAGGCCAGTGGCACGGCCGAACACGACAAGGTCGATCAGCGAGTTGGAGCCAAGGCGGTTCGCGCCGTGGACCGAAACGCAGGCCGCTTCGCCTACCGCGAACAGACCCGGGACGATCGTCTCGGGGTTGCCGTCGGCGCCGATGGTGACGACCTCGCCGTGATAGTTCGTCGGGATGCCGCCCATGTTGTAGTGCACCGTCGGCAGAACCGGGATCGGTTGCTTGGTCACGTCCACACCGGCAAACACCTTGGCGCTTTCGGTAATCCCCGGCAGGCGCTTGTGGATGATGTCCGGATCAAGGTGATCAAGGTGCAGATAGATGTGGTCCTTGTTTGGGCCCACGCCGCGCCCTTCTTTGATTTCGATGGTCATGGAGCGCGAGACCACGTCCCGGCTGGCCAGATCCTTGGCCGACGGCGCATAGCGCTCCATGAAGCGCTCACCGGCCGAGTTGGTCAGGTAGCCACCTTCGCCGCGCACGCCTTCGGTGATCAGCACCCCGGCCCCATAGATACCGGTCGGGTGGAACTGCACGAACTCCATGTCCTGAAGCGGCAATCCCGCGCGCAGCACCATGGCGTTGCCGTCCCCGGTGCAGGTGTGCGCCGAAGTGGCCGAGAAATAGGCCCGGCCATAGCCGCCGGTGGCCAGAATCACGAGGTGCGCCCGGAAGGTATGCAGGGTGCCGTCATCCAGCTTCCACGCCGTCACACCGCGGCAAACGCCGTCATCCATGATCAGGTCAAGCGCGAAATACTCGATGAAAAAGTCCACATCGTTGCGGACGGATTGACCATAGAGTGTATGCAGGATGGCGTGACCGGTCCGGTCGGCGGCGGCACAGGTGCGCTGCACCGGGCCTTCACCAAAGTTGCGGGTCATGCCGCCAAAGGCGCGTTGATAGATCTTGCCGTCTTCGGTCCGCGAGAAGGGCACACCCCAGTGTTCCAGCTCATAGACGGCCGCCGGGGCGTTGCGGCACAGATATTCAATAGCGTCTTGGTCACCCAGCCAGTCCGACCCCTTGACGGTGTCGTACATGTGCCAGCGCCAGTCGTCTTCACCCATGTTGCCAAGGCTGGCGGAGATGCCGCCCTGAGCCGCGACGGTGTGGCTGCGGGTCGGGAACACCTTGGTCACGCAAGCGGTCTTGAGGCCCGCCTGGGCCGCACCAAGCGCGGCGCGCAGACCGGCACCACCGGCCCCGATCACTACGACATCATATTCATGTTCAACCAGCGTATAGGCCTTGCCACCCTGGGTCTGACCATCCGTTTTCGTCATGCTTGAGCCCCGCCAAGCGCTGTCAGCGCAATTTTGACAATGGAGAAGACCGAGGCCCCCGCTGCGATCACGCACAGCAAGGTGTTGAGGCCTAGAAACAAGCCCTTAGCCCCCGGTTTGCCGATGTAGTCTTCGATGACGACCCGCAGGCCCATGTGCATGTGCCAGACCGAAGTCAGGATCAGCAGAGCCATCAGGCCTGCATTGAGCGGATCAAGCAGAAACGCCAGAGCGCCGTCGTAGCCCTTGCCCACAATCTCTGTGGCGGCATAGACGCCCCACAGGCCAAGCGGGATGAGCGCCACGGAGCTGATCCGTTCGGCCATCCATTCGCCGCCGCCGTGCTTTGCGGAGGCTTTCCATTCCGTCGAATTTTTGTCGCGGATCATAATGTCACCGTGCCGGATACGAACAGGCCCGTCCACAGGATCACTGTGGCCGCCACTGAAAACAAAAGAGAGATCACCGTCAGGTTGTTGGCAACCTTGGGGTCAAAGCCTTGCCCCATGTCCCACATCAGGTGTCGCAGCCCACCTGCCAGGTGGATAAAGGCGGCAAAGCTGAAGGCAATCCAGACGAGAATGCCCAATGGGCTCGCGGCGAGGGTCAGAAATGCCGTGTAGGCTTCGCGGCCAAGCATTAGCGCGACCAGCCAAGCGGCGATAACAAACGCGCCGGCGTAAAGCGCTGACCCGGTCACGCGGTGAAGGATCGAGCCCAGCATGGTAATATGCCAGCGCCAGACCTGAAGGTGGGGAGACACCGGACGAGACGGCGTCGGCACGGAATTATGCGGCATGAGCATTTGCCTCTTGTTCGCGGGCGTAGCCCCGCGCGATGATCGGGCGGGACTTTTAGACCTTGTGTGTAGGGTGTCAACGAAAGCTGACTACAGGATTAATCGATTCCTTATCTTTACGCTTGAATGGGGTAAACGGGTCTCAAAGTCGCCCGATTTCTATGGCAGAATAATTGCGGATGCTTCGCAATTACGAGTTGGAGGTGCGTCGCGTGCGAGCCGTGTTATTGAGAGTCCTCATTTTGGTCGTGTTCTCAGGGGGCTTGATTGTGGCTGATTCTGCCAAAGCCGCGCCCAAGACCCTCATGCACCAGACCCTCGCGCTGTTGGCCCAGCAGACCACAGAGGCAAGCGCAGCGGCATCAAAAGCCAAGGCCGATGAGAAAAAGGTCAATGACTCTAAGCCGAGCGATAAAGGGATTGGGACAAAAAAAAATAAAGAAAACAATGACACCAAGTCAAAACCCAAGCCAAAATCCAAGGATGACGATAAGGACAAGGCGGATAAAAAGGCTAAACCCGATAAAAAGCCTCAGTCTCAGCCTCGAGAGACATCGGAGCCAAAAAAGCCGCAGCCTAAAGAGGCGTTGATCCCGGGATCTGCGGAAACGGCCCGCTTGAATGCGGCGTCCACCCGCGCCAAGACAGAGGATCCGATCAAGGCTTTGCTTGAAGCCAGTATGAATCAGCTGGAAGACAGCGAAGGGGGAGAGCCTCTGCCCGCGAACCCATCACCGAGCATGACGACCCCCACGGTTCGGCCGATTCGCCCCTTTGAAATGCCGTCACGCACCTCGGTTGGGATTTTTGATCCGGGTATCGGTCAGACGCCGGATCTGTCTGCTGCCGTAGATCTGCACCGCTATGCCCGCTCCTATGAGGCGCCCAAAGGGGCCCTTGAGACCTACTATGATCAGGGCGTCCAAAATGCCTTCAAGGCCGAGCAGTCCCGGATGGGTCAACTGGATGGCCAATGGACCCTGAAAAACCCAGACGGTATGGCGCTCTATACATTCTTGTTTCTTGACAGCGGTAAGCCATCCGAGCCCGTCCAAGGCGCTTGGCGCCAGATCACTGCGGCGGGTGGTCTGAAATCCACCGGCCTTCTGACCGCCGTTCGTCAAAATGGCGAGGCGCTAGAGTTACATATCCAGCCGCCCACTGGGCGCGCGGTTCAGATCCTGCGCCTGACCCGCGTTGATGGGCGAACCTATCGTGGCGGCTTTGTCGGGCAATCCGCTCAGGATCTGGTTC
>DAITMY010000258.1:0-3409 GCA_036834925.1 Asticcacaulis sp. | reverse complement strand
ACGCAGAACCGTCCAAAGTCTGTTAACGTTCAGACCTTGATACATAACAACAACGCGTTGACAAAGCTTTTATCGCTGTGTCCGGACGTTATTTTCCCTTTTCCATTAATCTGACCATTGCCGAATTGCAAAACGGCAAGGCTTTTCAATGAGATGATGCCCGACTGCGGCAATTGGGATCACCATCAAGAGCCCCGGAATCCACCATATCAGTGGCAGCGTCTCACCTGGAAGCTTCAGAAATTTTGTCATCGCATTGAAATATAACAGCTTCCAAGGCACACAGACCATATAGACGGCATAGGATACCTCGCCCAGCCAAACCAAGGGCGCGCTGGACATGACCCCACCCGGAAAGCGTCCAAGCCCTGCCAGCGCCAGAATCAACAGCCCCCCGGCCACCACAATCAGGGCATCGGGCATGAGGTAGCTGGACGCGAACACGATCACGAGCCCCGCCACCGCCACGCCGAGCAATGAACTCATCAGAGTCGAAAACGCCCCTTTTTGATAGGCCAGATAAAGCGCGCACCCCAAAGCAAACGGCGGTACAATCCGCAGAGCGCCCCATTGGATCGTGGCCAGGGTCAGCGTAAAGCCCATCAGGCGCTCAAACACGAAATAGGTCACTGTCAGCAAGACAATGGCCCCGGCAATCGCGACATAGGGCCGGTGACGCAGAGGCCAAGCGACTGCGGCAAACAGCGGAAACGCCAGATAGGCAAACCACTCTGCCGAGATCGACCACGACGGATGATTCCAGCCCGCTTCTGGTGCAAACCCCCACGCATGGATCATCAACAGATTGGCGGGGAGCGACTCCCACGACAGGATGGCTTTATCAATCTGGAACCCGGCCATGCCTGCCCCGATGGCTAAGGCCCCGACCCCGATCAGGGTCGCCAGATGCAGCGGATAGACCCGAGCAAAGCGCGCGATCATAAAGCTGCGATAGTTGAGATAGCCCTTGCCGCTGGCTTCAAGATAGACGTGCGACAAGATAAAGCCAGACAACACAAAGAACAGCTCGACTCCGAGATAGCCCTTGGCAACAAAATTGGGCACAAAACTGATGTCGAGCTTAGGCCAATAATGAAACAGCACGACCCAGAATGCCGCGAAAATCCGCAGCGAGGTCAACGGGCGGATATCAACGGGCGGCATGGATCCTCCGGTCGGGCGACATGGCCCTGTAGCAGATTGCATCACACGATGCGGGGGCATGCCCCGGTTGCAATTCACATGCCCTAAGGACTCTTATCAGGCCGTTAAGCCTGTTTTCTTCTGGACCCAAAAGCAAAAAGCCGGAGCGATAAGGCCCCGGCTTTCGTAAGTCGTTATGTCGCAAGGCTTACTTGCGAACCCAGCGCCCCTCAGGGGTGCGATAGTATTCCCCCGCCTTGATGCGCTCAAATACCGTCGTACGGAACGCCGCTTCACCCGCTGCCGCAGGGTCGGCCCCGGTCCGAGCCGCCGCTTCACGATAGAGCTGCGCGCGGCCCGCGTTGATTTCCGTCACGGCCGAGAGCAAAGCCGTATCTTTCGACGGTTGGACAAAACCAAGGAAGCCATCAGATTGCTCCCCCACCAGCCCCTCAGCCTTGGCTGCATCGACGCGGGCCTTGGCGGTCGTCACCTCCTGGGCCACAGCCGGAACCGGCAGGCTGAGCATGACGACAGAGCCTCCGGCCAAGAGAAGCGCGAGCGCCATCAGGGCCTGACGCAGGGAAAAGGTCATTTGCGCGTTGCGTGTCATCTCAGCGCCTTCCTTAGAACAGGTTCGGGTTTTGTTTGATCAAGTCGGTCACTTCCTTGTCGAGCTTGACGCGGATTTCTGCATCGAGCTTGGCATAGATCGTGATCGGCTTAACATTGACATTGATCGTCGGCGTGCAGGCCGCTGTCAGGGCCGCGCAGACGAGCGCCAGCACCGGAACCTTCAGGCCACCAGCCCCACGCATGGAGGATATCAGTCGGGTTGTCATTCCACGCTCCTAGATCATGCTGCGTCAGACCTTAACGGCAAAACGCAGTGGCCATGATCCCTATCAATGAATTCGGGCCTGCTTAAGGCGGAAAAGAGTAACCGCACTTCGTAGCCCGCTTTGGTTCAATCTTGCTTACCATAGGGGTGTAGCCGGGCCTAGCTGAACCCAGGCTGAACGCCGGATAATCCTAAACCGTTGTCGGCGGGACCAGCGGCATTTCCAGTTGATCTTCGGGCATCAGCGGGATCCGCACGGTCACGGTCGTCCCCTGACCCAGCGTGCTTTCCAGCACCATGTCCCCGCCATGCAAATTGGCCAGAGCCCGGACCAGCGACAGGCCGAGCCCGGTCCCCATGGCTTTTTGCGCTAAGCCCCCGGCCTGCTCATAGGGCATACCAAGCCGGGTCACATCTTCGGGCGAGATCCCGACCCCGGTATCGGACACAGCCAGTTCCAGCCACGGATCGCGCGCCAGCACCGACACACTGACACTGCCACCCGCCGGGGTAAACTTGATAGCATTCGACAAAAGATTAAGCGTGATCTGCTTCATCGCCCGCTTGTCGGCCAGCACCGTTAAGGCCGTCTGAGGCAATACCGCCCGCAGATCCAGTCCGGCCTCATGGGCCTGGACCTGAAGCAGCTTCAGGGCCGCCGAGACGGGCTCACGCGCATCAAAGGTTTCGCGCGACAGCTCATAGCGACGCGCCTCGATCTTGGCCATGTCGAGCACATCGTTGATCAGATCCAGCACATGCTGGCCCGACTCCCAGATCGACTGGGAATAGTCGGCATATTTATCCGACAACGGCCCAAACAGACGCTGGCGCATAATATCAGAAAAGCCGATGACCGCGTTGAGCGGCGTGCGCAGCTCGTGGCTCATATTGGCCAAGAAGCGCGATTTGCTAAGATTGAGGCTCTCGGCCTCGGCCCGTGCCGCCTCAAGGGCCATTTCCCGGGCGTGGACCAAGGTATCATCCCGCAAAACCGCCACCAGACGCCCGTCATCCGCCCGGCGGACATGGACCCCAACATAGCGGTCCAGCGCGGCATAGGGCGCAAAACCGAACCGGCTTTCCCCCTCAAGACTGGCGAGGCGCAATTGATCCCGCACATGGCCCCGGTCGGGGCCGTGGGCGCATTGCAACAGACCCTGCTCCTGAAGTTGGGCCAAGTTAAGCCCAAGGGGGACGGCCCCATAGGCCGCGAGAACCCGCCCCTCGTCATTCAAGGCTACAATCAAATCCGGCTGTTCCGTCAACAGGCGAAGCATCTTTTGCTGACTGTCTTCCGCATCTTCGGCCCGGCGCATGCGCACGCGAAGGGCGGGCATCAGCGCGACCGCGGTCCCAAGGGTCAAGGTCAGCATCGCTAAGGCCCCCAGCGGCGTATGAAACCGTGCGGCTGGGGCCTCTACC
>DAITMY010000257.1:0-3410 GCA_036834925.1 Asticcacaulis sp. | reverse complement strand
CAGCAGCCCCAAGCCGCCCTGCCCGTTGCGCCCGCATCCCCCACCCGCGCGCCTTTGGACGCCACACGTCTGGCAGCTTATGTCGATGGCTTAGTGCTCCATGCGCTCAATCGAGAGAAAATCGCCGGTGCCAGCGTTGCCGTTGTGCAAAATGGACAGACCCTTCTCCTCAAGGGCTATGGCTATGCTCGGCTGAACCCAGCCACGCGGGTCGACCCAAATACCACACTGTTCCGCATCGGCTCGATCTCCAAGACCTTTACTTGGATTGCCGCCATGCAGGAGGTTGAGTCCAACCGCCTTGCGCTCAATAAACCCATCGAAAGCTACCTCCCGGAAGACATCGATTTCGACAAATCGTCCGCAGAGCGAAAGCTGACGCTGCGGGATATCATGGGTCAGGCGCCGGGCTACGAAGATACCGGCCTCGGTCACCTGTTCGTTCTGAACCCCAACAAGATCCAATCCGAAACCGATTATCTCTCGCGACACAAACCCCGTCGTGTCCGCGATCCGGGCCAGTTTGCCACCTATTCAAACTACGCAACGGGGCTTGCCGCCGCCGCGACGGTCCAATCCGCCAAGGCCCGGGATTATCCGACCCTCGCAGAGTCCCGGATTCTGTCGCCGCTCGGCATGCGGAATACGACCTTCCGTGAACCCTACTCGGCGCGTGATGGTTTGCCTGCGCCCATAAGCGCCCAATTGGCTGGACAGCTGTCGGAGGGCTTTTCGTGGGATGGCGCCACCCTCAAACCCCGGATGACCGAACACCTGATCCACATTGCCGGGGTCGGCGGTGCCTCTTCGACAGCGGCAGATATGGCCACCTATATGCAGGTCCTGCTGCGAGACGGTCAAATCGATGCAGACCGTCGTCTGTTTGGCGAGGCCACCGCGAAAGCCTTCCGCACGCCCGTGCTAAAAACACCCCAGGGCGTCAATGGCTGGGCGCATGGCTTTGCCATCGAAACCTTACCGGGCGGGTACAAAGCCTATGGACACGGTGGAGCAACCCTGTGGTTTCATTCGAACATGGTACTGGTGCCAGAGCTGAACCTCGGCATCTTTATCACCACCAATACCAATACGGGCTCCAACCTCGCCCACCGGTTTCCGTCCGCCTTGGTTGCGGATTTTTATGCGCCGGACAGTCAAATAATGCGCCCGGGCGATCCGCGCCTATCCGAGCAAGCGGATCTGTATGAGGGGCAGTTTATCAGCACCCGCCGCGCCTATGGGGGACTGGAAGGCTTTGTCATGCGCTTCATTGGCACCGCCACGGCCCGGATCAGCCCCGACGGCTATCTGATCTTGGGCAATGAGGACGGCGCCAGCGCGTGGGTGCCCTCACGGGATCCCAACCTCTTTCTGGCGGCGCGGGGCCCTGAAACCCTGAGCGTTATCCGCGATGACAAGGGCCGCTTGATGGGCTGGACCCCGGCCTACAACCTATCGCGCTTTGAGCGGATCGATGGGTTCCGCAATCCGGATCTGCTCAGTACCCTTGTGGGATTAGCCTTGTTTGCCGCCTTGGTCACGTGGATCGGGGCCTTTAGCCGCATCGGCCGGATCATCCGACCGACGCAAAATCAGGTCCGCGCCGATATTGTTCAATTGGTGACCGCCACGCTTTGGATCGGAGCCGTGTGCTTGTTTGTGCTTTGGGGCGCGGGCACGCAAGGGGATCCGGCGATGGTGTTTGAGCATTGGCCCAATGGCTTGGTGCGCACGGCCTCGTTCATGGCGCTACTGGCGACGTTGCTGACACTGTTCTTACTGGCGACCCTGCCTTGGACCTTCACGCTCGCCCATCACCGCATGGATGGGTGGAGCCCCTGGCGCAAGCTATGGCACCTGTGCTCGGTGCTGATCTGGCTCGCCACGGGCCTTTTGCTGGGTCTGTGGGGCGCGCTCGAACCCTGGAGCTGGTAAGGCTTCAGCCCGGCCGGTAGGGGCTGACCCGGATATGGATCTGCTCGCGATCCCCCGGGCGGCGCTCGACCAGTAACCGGGCCACTTGTGAGTCATCGTGGAACAGATAGCCCTTGATGGCGTCGAGCAATGCCTTGGCGAGATTATCGAGGTCCATCCACGGCGGCTCCCCGACATGCTCCATCACGATCTCGACCGAGAAGTCGCCCCAGGCCGCCCGAGCCCCGCGCCACTCCTTGCGGAAGAACTCATAGACCAGCGGCTTATAATATTTGGTCTGGGTGGTCAGGCCGTCGATCAGGATCTCGACACTGCCACCGCCGGTCTCCCGCGCCCGCACCTTGCCCGCCGTGGTCCAGCCGGTCATGCGCGCTCGTCCCATCCAACAGCGCGCCGCATCAAGCCTTTTCCACGAAGCTGTCGATGACCTTTTTCTCGCCAGCCTTGTCGAAAGCAACGATCAGCTTGTTGCCGTCCACGCTTTTGATCAGGCCATAGCCGAACTTAAGGTGGAACACCCGCTGGCCACGGCCAAAGCCGCTTTCCCCAGTGACCGTTCCGGCGGACGTGACCTTGCCTTCGAGCACCGTCTGGCCGCGCCGATAGCCGCCGCTGGCATCCATGGACCGTACGGGCCCGCTATAGCTGTTTCCGCCCGAAGCAAAGCCCGCCCCCCGTTCACGCGCCCGTTGCCAACCGGGGGAGCTGTAGCCGCCGCCGCTGTCCAGATCCTCGAATTGCGAACGGGCCGGGTTGGTCCCCGCCATGCCGCCGCCATAGTAGCCCGTGACCGAAGCGGCCTCGACATGCTCGACCGGTAGCTCATCGACAAACCGTGAGGGCAATTGCGTGGTCCAGCGGCCATAGACCTGGCGATTGGCCACAAAGCTGATCCGCGCCTCTTCGCGGGCGCGGGTCAGGCCGACATAGGCAAGGCGGCGCTCTTCTTCGAGCCCGCGCTCGCCGTTTTCATCCACCGAGCGCTGGGACGGGAACACCCCCTCCTCCCAGCCGGGCAGGAACACCAGCGGGAACTCCAACCCCTTGGACCCGTGCAGGGTCATGATCCGCACACTGTCGGCCCCGGCCTCGCGCTCCAGATCCATCACCAGCGAGATATGCTCCAGATAGGTCTCAAGATTGTCGAACGCGCCCATCGACTGGACCAGTTCCTTGAGGTTCTCCAGCCGCGTCTCACCGCTGGTCTTGTCGGCGCGCTGCATGGCGACATAGCCGCTTTCTTCGAGCACCAGCTCCAGCAACCGGTCATGATCGAGCTTGAGGGCTTCGTCGCGCCAGCGATCAAGGTCGCGCAGGAAGTTGGCCAAGGGCGTGCGGCTGCGCGCCGTTAGCTCGTCGGTCTGGATCAGCGCCCGAGCCGCCTCAACCGCCGAAACGCCCCGCGCGCGTCCGAGGCTGAGCAGCTTTTGAACCGTGGTGTCGCCCAGCCCGCGCTTGGGCACATTGATGATCCG
>DAITMY010000256.1:0-3442 GCA_036834925.1 Asticcacaulis sp. | reverse complement strand
GCTGGCGTTCCATTTCCTTCACGGCCGCAGCCGGGGCGTCGATGGCGAGCAGGGAGTAGTGACCCTTGCGGTTCTTTTTCACGCGGTAGGTCAGGTTACGCAGACCCCAGTATTCGATCTTGGCCACGGCACCGCCGTTTTCTTCCAGGATCGTCTTCAGGGTGTCGTTGAGGGCCTCAGCCTGTTGAGGCGAGATATCTTGCCGTGCGATGACGACGTGTTCGTAAAGTGCCATATGCAGTCCTCTTCCGAGAGCAAAAGGCGGCGCCGGGGACAACGGAAGGCCTGTCACCGACGATGGATCTGGCTGTGAAAACCGGAAGTGCGGAGCGAAACCCAGCGCCTCTGGTCTGAAAGCACAGCAGACCGCCTTTCAGGAAGCGCACTTGCTACTGGAAAGTGCCCGCAAATGCAAGCGATCCTTGGTCCGGGCCTGCGATCAGGCTAAGTGCCCGTCAGAGGGGGAGGGGGGCTGAGCGCGCCGCAAGGTTTCCCGCACGACGTCTGAGTTGTCACGGATCAGCAGCAGATAGGCTCTTAAGGCTTGAACCGGCCTCGCGCGTCCCTGTTCCCACTGTTTCAGTTGATCCAGTCCAAACCCGAAGGTGGCGGCAAAGTCTTTCTGGGTCATGCCTGTTTGGGCGCGGATCGCTTTGACGTCCAGTTCCGGTGGGATGTGAAGACGAAACGGTTCGGCTTCGCCCCGCGCGACAGCCAGCGCTTCGGAAAGGCCTTGGTGGATCAGATCGAAAGCCATTTTGCTCATGATCGCTCCTTGGGTTCAGCCGTCACAAGACGACGGGCAAAGGTGTCTGTGATAGCAGTTGTAAGGGTTTTCAGGTGATTACGTTCTTGCTTTGTCAGATTAACTTTGGTGTTTTTCGCAAAGACGGTGATCAGGAAGAGCGGGATGTTTGGTCCGGAATAAAACGTGACAACGCGAGCCCCGCTGCTCTTGCCTTTGTTATTCGCTTTGAGCGCCCATCGCAGCTTGCGGCATCCGCCTGTGCCTTCGATTTCGTCTCCGGCTTCGGGATGAGCGGCAAGATAGGTAATCAGCGCGGAGATCTCTTCGTTCCTTAAGCCCGCCGCATCCGCAGCACGACGGAAGCTGTGGAGTTCAGAGATCGTCTGCATGGAGTGATAGTGCGTTAATTACGCACTTTAGTCAAGGCTGACTCTGTAATTTACGCACCTTGGGTCAGCGCCTTGGGTTAAGTGAATAGATTAAGCTGGATCAAACCGGGGCCAGTCGCTGAACTGGTTGCGAAAAAAGGTCAGCTGGCGCTTGGCATATTGGCGGGTCAGGGTCTTGGCTTGGTCGATGGCCGTGTCCCGATCCAGCTCGCCCCGGATCAGGCCCCAGAGTTCGCGCGCGCCCAACACGCGCAGGATCGGCCAGTCGGGCGCAAGGCCTTGCGCCATCAGGGCCTCGACTTCATCAAGCGCACCGGCTCTGAGCATCAGATCAAAACGCGTGTCACAGCGGGCATAGAGCCGCTCGCGGTCCGGGGCGATCACAACGCGCGCATAGGTGCCGGGCGCGAGCAGGGGCTGAGTATCGGCCTGCCAGTCGCTGAGGGCGCGGCCGGTGGCCAGCCAGACCTCAAGGGCGCGGGCCAGTCGCTGGTGATCGCCGGGGCTGATCCGGGCTTCGGCGGCGGGGTCCTTGTCGCGCAAGAGCGTGCGGACGGCCTGTTCGCCGTCGTGGGCGAGCTGCGCCCGGGCCGCTTCGCGCACCGGGTCCGGGATCGCCGGGATTTCAGCCAGCCCTCGGATCAGGCTGAGGAAATAGAGACCCGTTCCTCCTACTATGGCGACGGGTTGTCCCGCTTGCCGCGCGGCCACCAATTCGCTTTGCACGGCGCGGATCCAGTCGCCTGTGGACAGGGTCTGGTCTGGTGGCAAAATGCCGTAAAGTCGATGCGGCACCCGAGCTTCCTCTGCGGGCGACGGGCGGGCGGTCAGAATCGGCAGATCGACATAGAGCTGCATCGAATCGGCATTGACGATCCGCCCCCCGCGCGCTTCGGCCCAGTCGAGCGCATAGGCGGACTTGCCCGAGGCGGTCGCCCCGCCCACCAGAAGTATGTCAGGCTCAGACAGGGGCGGGGTCCTTTCGCAGGCGATCAAACAGGGGAAATGCCGGGCCATCTGTCACACAGGGCTTGTTTCAGCGCAACATCGGGCAGATATCAGGCACCTCAGGCCGCACCGTCGGTCTTAGCATTGATCTGGCGTCCTAAGAGGCTCTCATGACATCGTCTTCTGCTCCCGTGCCCGACAAGGCCGTTGTGCTGGCGCGGCTCGATCAGGTCCGCGACCCCAAAAGCGGGCAGGGGCTGGCGAGCGCGGGGCTGGTGCGGGGGCTGGTGGTCAGCCAGGGCCGCGCCGGGTTTATGCTCGAAGTCAGCCGGGCCGATGTCGCGCTCTATGCCCCGGTTCGCGACGAGGCCGAGCGGATCCTTAGCGGGCTTGAGGGCATTGAGACCGCCCAGGTGGTGCTGACCACGGATGAGCACGCTCCGGCCGCCCCCCCGCGTCGGGGGGCCAAGTTGTCACCGGATGCCCTCGACCAAGGGCGCCCCCGCGCCCCGGTGGCCACTGACCGGCCTGAGCATGTAAAGCGTGTGGTCGCGGTCGCCAGCGGCAAGGGCGGTGTCGGCAAGTCGAGTGTTGCGGTCAATCTGGCGGTGGCGCTGGCCCGCAGCGGCCTTCGGGTTGGGCTGATGGATGCCGATGTCTATGGCCCATCGGCCCCCTTGATGTTGGGCTTAAGCGGTAATCCCGCCTACGAGGACGGCAAGATGGTGCCTCTGGCCTCGGCGGGGTTGGTGGCCAATTCGATTGGCCTGTTGGTCGAGCCGGAACAGGCGATGATCTGGCGCGGGCCGATGGCATCCCAAGCGATCACCCAGCTTCTGACCCAGACCCGTTGGGGTACAGAGGCGCACCCGATGGATGTGCTGATCGTGGATCTGCCGCCGGGGACAGGCGATGTGCAGCTCACCCTGGTTCAGAAAACTCCGCTCGACGGAGCGGTGATCGTCTCGACCCCCCAGGAAGCAGCGCTAATCGACGCGCGGCGGGCCGTGACCCTGTTTGGCAAGACCAACACCCCGGTGTTGGGGGTGGTTGAGAACATGGCCTTTTTCAGCGCGCCCGATGGCACTGACATCGAAATCTTTGGACGCGGGGGCGCACGGGCTATGGCGGGAACCCTGAATGTGCCGTTCCTGGGCGAGGTGCCGCTGGATCCGGCGCTACGGGCCGGGGGCGATACCGGGCGGCCCTTGATGGCCACGAACCCGGAGGCTCCGGCCTCGAAGGCCTTCGAGGCCATGGCAACATCGCTGCGCCACAGCCTCGGGCTTTAGGTGTTTAACGCTTCGCCTTCAAGCTTTGAACAAAGGCGAGGCTGGCGGTCACGTGGGTCTTAGGG
>DAITMY010000255.1:0-3455 GCA_036834925.1 Asticcacaulis sp. | reverse complement strand
AACATAGGCAGGGCCGGATCCGGAAATCGCCGTCGCGGCATCGATCTCCCCTTCATCAGACACACGCACGGTAGTGGCAATCGGTCCGAATAGGGCCAAGGCCGCTTCATAAGCGGCCTCCGAAGCGGAAAACAGGGTCGCGACCCCCTTGCCCGTGGACACACCGGTCGTCGGCATCACCCGTACCACAGCATTGGGAGAGAACGTCTTACAAAGATCCTCGGTGCGCACACCGGCCATCACCGAAACAATCACGGCGACCGGAGACAGGCTAAAGGTCAGGATCTGAGCGGCTTCTCGCCAGTGATGCGGCTTGACGGCCATGACAATGGTCCGCGCCTCGCCCCAGCTTTCCGGGCCAGGATTGAGCCGAGCCCCATCCGCCGAATACCGGTTGGCCTCTTCGCCCGGATGCAGATCGAGGATCATGACCTCCGAGGGGGCCACTGCCCCTGTACGCCGCCAGCCCTGGAGGATCGCCGAACCGAGCGCCCCGGCCCCCACCAGCAACACCGGCGTTTTCAGCGTTCCAGTCATAGGCGACGCAGCGCTCATCAGGCCTCTCCTACGGTATCAAACATACAGGCCGCCATGGCCTCCGCCGGGCTTTTGGCCCCGCGCACCAGAAAGTCAAAAGCCGGGAAAAAACGATCCGCCGCTTCGATTGCCGCATCGATCATACTGGCGGCTTGGGACAGGCTTGGGCGCTCACCGGGCGGCAAGGCCATGGCATGACGGAAAACAATATCCCCGTCCTCGGCCCAGATCTCGAAGTGCCCAACCCAGACGCGCTGGTTGACCATCGACAAAAGCTCAAACGCACCACCGGGATTATCGCGAGGGGTTTTCAAATCGAGCGCACAGCACAATTGCAGGCAGTCCCCTTCGGGGCGCCAGGCAAACCACAGCTCATAGTCTTTCCAGTCACCAGCCAAGGTAAAGGCCAGCTCGCCCTCTTCGGTTCGGTCAAACGGCAGGTTTTCAGCCGCCAGCACGTTCTCAACCACATCCAACGGATCGTAGCTGATATCCACGTCCTCGGTGCGGGGCATATCCATGGGGTTACTTCCTTATGCCGGAGCAATTCCGACTTTATACGTCACGACTCACTGTGCCGGTCCCCCAAGCCTAGCGGGTTTGAGCAAGGGCTCAACGATTCTCATCTTCAGCGGGACTGTTGTCCGCTTGGGTGCCACGCAAGGCCGCCACCTCGGCCCGGAGCGCCGCCAGTTCGGCCCGCAGAACATCGAACTCATCGCGGCGGATCAGATCCAGCTCTGCGGCAAACCGGTCGGCCTGAGCGCGGAACGCGGTCTTGGCCTCTTCCCCGGCCGCCTGGGCAAGCCCCATGGCGTTCTGGGTGATCTTGGCGAATTCATCGAGTAAGGGGTTACGGCTGTGCATGGTCTGGATCCTGTTCGGTCCGGCCAGACGCCGGAACCGGCTCCGCCCTCGGAGCATTTTCAATATAGGCCGTTTTCGCGCCGGATACAAAAGCTCCGGAAAACGAAACACCCCGACCGGGATCCGGTCGGGGTGTTATGGCGTTGCTCAGAGGCCGGTTCAGGCTTCCGGGCTGACCTCAGCCGGAGCCGAAGGCGCTTCGAGCGCGATTTCGGCCGGCAGCGGCTCCATCGTCTCTTCGCGCTGCTGGGCCAGTTGCTCGTCGCGCTGGGCGGCGATGCGTTGCAGGCTGCGCAGGTAAGACCCGGTCCCGGCGGGGATCAGGCGACCGACGATGACGTTTTCCTTCAGGCCTTCCAGGGTATCGATCTTGCCCTGGATCGACGCTTCGGTCAGGACGCGGGTGGTTTCTTGGAACGACGCGGCCGAAATGAACGAGCGCGTTTGCAGCGAAGCCTTGGTGATCCCAAGCAGGACGGGCTGGGTGATGGCCGGACGACCGCCGCGCTTTTCCGCCTTGATGTTCTCGGCATCGACTTCGACCTTGTCGAGGTTATCGCCCTTGATCAGGCCGGTATCACCCGGCTCAAGGATTTCCACCTTCTGCAGCATCTGGCGCACGATCACTTCGATGTGCTTGTCGTTAATCGGCACACCTTGCAGACGATAGACTTCCTGCACTTCGTTGACGAGATATTCCGCCAGCGCTTCCACGCCTTGAATGCGAAGCAGATCATGCGGATCGGGGTTGCCGTCGATGATGTACTCGCCCTTCTGGATCAGATCGCCATCGTGAACGGCAATGTGCTTACCCTTCGGGATCAGGAACTCGACGGGCTCACCGCCATCCTCCGGCGTGATCTTGATGCGGCGCTTGTTCTTGTAGTCGCGACCAAATTCAACGCGGCCATCCATTTCGGCGATGACGGCGCAGTCTTTCGGACGGCGAGCTTCGAACAGCTCGGCCACGCGCGGCAGGCCGCCGGTGATGTCGCGGGTCTTGGCACCTTCGGTCGGCAGACGCGCGAGCACGTCACCGGGCTTCACCTCGTCGCCGTTAGCGACCGACAGAATGGCCCCCACCGGCAACAGGTAACGGGCTTCACCGCCGTTCGACAGACGCTTGTAGGTTTCGCTGCCGTCCAGAACCCCGACCGCCGGACGCAGGTCCGTACCACGCGGGCTGGCGCGCCAGTCGGCGACCACGCGCTGGGTGATGCCGGTGGCTTCGTCGGTTTCGTCGCGGACCGAGACCGTATCGACCAGATCCTCAAAGCGGACTTTGCCGCCCACTTCGGTGATGATCGGGGTAGTATAGGGGTCCCACTCCGCCAGGCGCTGCCCCTTCTTGACCGGGTCACCGTCGTTGATCCGCAGGCGCGCCCCGTAGGGGGCCTTATAGGTCTCACGATCCTTACCGTCGGCATGGATGGTCAAGATCAGGTTCCGGCTCATGGAGATCAGATCCCCGTGGGCCCCGCGAACGGTCGAGCCGCCCGACAGACGCACGTGACCATCGGTGGCCGTTTCAAAGAACGACTGCTCGGCCACCTGGGCCGTACCACCGATGTGGAAGGTCCGCATGGTCAGCTGCGTGCCCGGCTCACCGATCGACTGGGCCGCAATGACCCCGACCGCTTCACCGATATTGACGCGGGTCCCGCGGGCCAGGTCACGACCGTAACAGGCGGCACAGGTGCCGACTTCGGCCTCACAGGTCAGCACCGAGCGAACCTTGACCGACTGCACGCCCGAGGCATCCACCAGCTCGATGGCATTTTCATCGAGATAGGTGTCCGCCGGGATGACCACTTCCTTGGTAGCGGCATCACGGATGTCTTCGGCTGTGGTGCGGCCCAGCACGCGCTGGCCGAGGCTGACGAGCACGTCACCGCCTTCGACGACGGCGCGCAGGGTGATCCCGCGTGTAGTGCCGCAGTCTTCTTCGGTGATGATGCAGTCCTGCGCCACGTCCACCAGACGACGGGTCAGGTAACCCGAGTTGGCGGTCTTCAGCGCGGTGTCGGCCAGGCCCTTACGGGCGCCGTGGG
>DAITMY010000254.1:0-3460 GCA_036834925.1 Asticcacaulis sp. | reverse complement strand
GCGGCTTTGGCGGAGGGGGCTTCGGCGGCGGATTTGTTGGCGGCGGCGGCGGCTTCGGCGGCGGCGGAGCCTCAGGCAGCTGGTAGGACATGGCGATGAAACTCACTCAAGACGATCACGCCCGGATCAATGCGGCCATTGCCGCAGCCGAGCACACCACCACCGGCGAAATCACCTGCATCCTGCGCCGGGAACAGTTTGACTATCCCGAAGTGCCCCTGGGCTGGGCGGCGGCGGTGGCCCTAATCCTGCCCCTGGCCCTGCTGCCGTTCGGGATCACCCTCGAACAGCAAATGGACGCCCTGATCCGCCTTCTCACCCAAGGTTGGACCGTGGCCCACGACGCGGCCAACCGCGACGCCATGCTGGCGGTCGAGGCCCATGCCGCGTTGCAGTTTATCCTGTTTGTCGTGACCTACCTCGTGGTCTCCCTGCCGGGCGTGCGCCATGTGCTGACCCCGCGCATCCTGCGTCAGCGCCGCGCCCACCAAAAAGCCCTGGAACTGTTCCGCGTCCGCGGCCTGGACAAGACCCGCGAGCGCACCGGCGTCCTGATTTTCTGCTCCTTGTTTGATCACCACGTCGAAGTGATTGCCGACGAAGGAATCTACAAAAAGGTCGACAAAACCGTATGGCGCGACGCCGTCACGACCCTGGTGGACCATATCAAAAAGGGCAAACTGGCGGATGGCTACATCGCCGCCATTGGCCGATGCGGCGCAGTCCTTTCCGAGCATTTCCCAGCCCGTGCGGATAACCCCAATGAATCCCCGGACATTCTGATCGAGCTCTAAGGGCACCCAAGCCACTGACGATTACCCCCCTGTTGGTCCACCAGCAGGGGTTTTTCGCGTTCAGTGGCAAAATTCTGCGGCGCATAAATTAGCCCTTGCCGAGTCGGGTTTTAATCTGTACTAACACAGTGACACGCTAATACGGTGGCACGGTGACACAATGATACATGAAATTATGACAAGCGCTGAGGATGAAAACGCCCTCTACGACGCCCTGCTGTCGCTGCGCGAACGCCATGAAATGCAGGCCTTCCTGACCGATCTTTGCACCCCGGCGGAACTGCGGGCGTTTGTCGAACGCCTCAAGGTCGCGCGCCTGTTGTCCGAGGGAAAGCTGTCTTATCGCGAGATCGCCGAAGAAGCGGGCTCCAGCACCACCACCGTGACCCGCGTGGCGCGTTTCCTGCGTGACATGCCTTACGGCGGCTACCGCATGGTGTTTGACCGGACCCGGTCGTCCGCCCGATGAGCTTACGTCTGCGTCTGGCGCTGCAAAAAAGCGGACGCCTGGCGGATCGCTCCCTGGAACTGATTGCCGGGGCGGGTTTCCGCGTGCTCAAAGGGGCCAATGATCTGCTCTATCGGATCGAAGGCCAGCCCATCGACCTGTTACGCGTGCGGGACGACGATATCCCCACCTTCGTGGCCGACAGTGTCTGTGAATTCGGCATCGTCGGCCTCAATGTCCTCGAGGAGCATCAGACTGCTCATCCGGGGGCTAAGGCCGAGATTGTCATGCCCCTGGGCTTTGGCCGATGTGATCTCAAGATCGCCGTGCCCGACGGCTTTGACTGGACAGGCCCGCAAAGCCTTGAAGGCCTGCGGATCGCCACCTCCTATCCCAATATTCTGGGCCGTTATCTGGCTGAGCACGGGGTTCAGGCCACGGTGGTCGAGATGCGCGGCGCGGTCGAGGTGGCCCCCCGCCTTCGGGTCGCCCATGCGATCTGTGATCTGGTCTCGACCGGGGCCACGCTCGAAGCCAATGGCCTCAAGGCCGTGGAGACCGTGCTGCGCTCCGAAGCGGTGCTGATCCGCGCCCCCAGTGCGCCAGCGGCGGCGATTGCGACTCTGGCGGACAATATCGTGCGCCGGATCGAAGGCGTGGTCGCCTCCCAAGGGGCCAAATATATCCTGATGAATGCCCCGCGCGCCCGGCTGGACGAGATCACCCGGATCATCCCCGGCTCAGACAGCCCGACCGTCACCCCCCTCGCGGGCCGGGAAGATACGGTGGCCGTCCATGCGGTCTGTCAGGAGAACGTGTTCTGGGAAACCCTCGACCGGCTCAAGGCGGCGGGCGCTTCGGCGATCCTCGTCCTGCCGATCGAAAAGATGATGAAGTAAGCCATGCAAGCTTTTGACTGGGCCGGTTTATCCCCGATGGACCGGCAAAAGGCCCTGGCCCGTCCGGTCAGTCGCCTGGACCCGCGTATTGCCGAAACGGTCCGCGCCATCTTTGACGACGTGTCCACACGCGGGGCTGAGGCGGTCGCCGACTGGGCCACCCGCCTAGACGGGGCCGCGCCCCGCTGCCTGCCCCTCGATGAGGCCGCCTTGGCCGACGCCCGCCAGCACGTCGCGCCCGAGGACCTTGAGGCCCTCGCCTATGCCGCCGATAATGTGCGCGCCTTTATGGCGGCGGAAAAGCCCACGGATGGCCCCGTCCTGTCCCCGCGCCCGGGCCTTAAACTGCAACGGCTCTACCGCCCCCTGACCACCGCCGGGCTTTATGTACCGGGCGGGACCGCCCCGCTGTTTTCAACCCTCTTGATGCTGGCGATTCCGGCGACTGTGGCCGGGGTCACGAACCCAGTCGCCATCACCCCGCCGGGCAAGACGGGGGCTGTCCATCCGATGATGGTGCTGGCCGCCCATGCGGCGGGGCTGGAGCGCCTGTGGCTCGTCGGCGGCGCGCATGGGATTGCCGCCCTGACCTTTGGCACCCTAAGCGATGAAACAGGCCGCCCCCTGCCCCGCGCCGACAAGCTGTTCGGCCCGGGCAATGCCTATGTCACCGAAGCCAAGCGCCAAGCCGCCAACCTGAATGGCGGTCCAGCCACAGACATGCCTGCCGGTCCCAGCGAGCTCTTGGTGATCGCCGATGCGTCGGCGGACCCGGATCTGGTGGCGGCGGATCTGCTCAGCCAGGCCGAGCACGACACCGATGCCCAGGTGGTGCTGATCAGTCCCAGTGAGACCCTGATCAAGGCCACCCAAGCGGCGCTAGAGCGACAACTGGCCACCCTGCCCCGCGCCGACATCGCACGAAAGGCCCTTGCCGAAGCCCGCGCCATCCGGGTGCGCAGCCTTGACGAGGCTGTTGACGTCTCCAACGCCTATGCCCCGGAACACCTGTCGCTCCAGGTCGAAGATCCGGCCGCCCTGATCCCGCACCTCATGGCGGCAGGGACCGTTTTCGCCGGTCGCGGGGCCGCCGAGACCTTTGGCGACTATGCGGCAGGCCCGAGCCACGTTCTGCCCACGGACGGAGCCGCCCGCGCCTGGGACGGCATTACTGTGCGCAGTTTCATGACCAGCTTTGTCGTCCAGTCCGCCGAGGGCGAAGGCCGCGACGCCCTGGCCCGGGCCAGCGCCCGCTTGGCCCGTCTGGAAGGGCTGGAAGCGCACGCCCGCGCCGCCGACTATCGCCTCAGCCTGACCGA
>DAITMY010000253.1:0-3489 GCA_036834925.1 Asticcacaulis sp. | reverse complement strand
CAAAGATCTGGCAAAAACGGGGATCGAGGCGGACGTGGACGGTGTCTCCGGCCTCAGGCGCGGTGAGGGCGGGCCAATGGACGTGGGCTTCTTGGACGTGGGCCTCATGACCATTGGCGAGCAGCGTCAGATCGCAGACGGCCCCGCGATAGCGGCTTTCGATCACCTTGGCGGTGACGCTGCCGGGGCTGGCGGGTTCGGCGGCAATCAGGCCTTCGGGTCGGACCGAGATCCGCACTGGGCCGTCAGCGTGATCGGGCGCTTCGAGCGGGCCAAAAGCAGTGATGGCCACATGCTGCTGCACCACAGCGGACAACAGGTTGGTTTCGCCGAGTAACCGCGCGGCGGTCTCGCTGACCGGATTGAGGTAACAGGCGCGCGGGGTGCCGGTCTGGAGCAAGCGGCCCCCGGACATCAGGGCGATGTCATCCCCCATCGACAGGGCTTCTTCGGCATCATGGGTGACCAGCAGCACCGCCGCGCCGCTGGCACGCAGGGCAGCCAGACTGGCATCCCGGACTGCCTGACGCAGGCCGGTATCGAGGCCGGAAAAGGGCTCATCAAGGAACACGGCCGCCGGATTGCGGGCCAGGGCCCGGGCTAGGGCAACCCGTTGCTGCTCGCCGCCAGACAGGGTCTGGGGATAGGCCTTGTCGCGGCCTTCGAGGCGCACAAGGCTGAGTAAGGTCTCGACGCGGGCGCGCCGTTCGGCCCGGCTCTGGTGCGTCAGGCCAAAGGCAATATTGTCGGCGACATTTAGATGCGGGAACAGGGCATAGTCCTGGAACACATAGCCGATGTTGCGCTGTTCGGCGGGGACAACCTGTCCCTTGCGCGACAGCACCTGACCGTCGGCGTTGCGCACCTCGCCGTCGTCGGGGCGTTCCAGCCCGGCCAGCAGCCGGATCAGGGTGCTCTTACCGCAGCCCGATGGCCCAAGCAGACAGGTGATCCGGCCCGCCGTCAGGCTGAGGCTGACGCCATCCACGGCAGTGCGGGCCCCAAAGCGGCGGGTCAGGCTATGGGCAGACAAGACAACAGACATCAGGACGCTCCCGGACGGGACCGGGTGATCTGGCGCGACAGCACCAGAACCGGAACAAGGGACAGGGCAATAATCAGCAGCGATGGCCAAGCCGCCTGGGCCAGACGCTCATCGGCGGCAAAGCGGTCGGCGAGGGTGGCCAGGGTCTCGACGCCAAACGGGCGCAGGATCAGGGTGGCCGGAAGCTCCTTGATCACGTCGATCAGGGCCAAAAGCAGCGCCGTCAGCACCGCGCCCCGGATCAGCGGCAGTTCGACCCGGCGCGTGGTGCCGGTCTCGGTCTCGCCCAGGGTGCGGGCGGCGCGGGTCATGCTCGGCGTGATGCGGGTCAGGCCCGCCTCCAGCGGCTCTAGCGCGGCGGCCATCAGCCGGGCCGCATAGGCGAGCAGCAGCAGGCCCAGTCCGATACCAAGCCCGCTGACCGCGCCGCTGAAGCCTTGCCAGATCCAACCGGCCGGGGCGAGCAGGCCAATGGCCATCACCGCGCCGGGGGTGGCGTAGCCGAGGCTGATCAGGCGGGCGATCCAGGGCAGACGGCGCGCGCCAAAAGCGATCAGGGCCGCAAGGGCGAGAGTCAGCGTCGCTCCACCGAGGCCCAGCAGGGCCGTGGTGCCGAACGCCCCCGTCAAACGGGACCATTCCGGAAGGCTCGACAGGGCCAAGACACCCAACCAACCGATGGGAATAAATAGAGCCAGGCTCAAAACCCCAAGGCAGAACAGCAGGGCCAGCCCCTGTCCCACAGGGCCGAGCGGCAGGGTTTGCAGGCTGCGCCAGCGGACGGAGCCACCGCTGAAGCCCTGGCCCTGACGCTGGGCGCGCTCGATCCACAGCAGAAGGGCCGCGGCGAGCAAAAGGCCGAGGGACAGCTGGGCCGCCTGAGCCGCCGAGCCATAGACCGACCAAGCGCGAACCACGCCGGTGGTGAGAGTCTGAACGCTGAGGAAACTGACCGCCCCATAGTCGGCGAGGGTCTCCATCACGGCGAGCGCGGCTCCCGCCGCCAGCGCGGGACGGGCGAGGGGCAAGGCAACCCGGGCAAACACCGCCCAAGGCGAACAGCCCAGCGTGCGGGCCGCTTCGAGCGCACAGACCGATTGGCTCAAAAACGCGGCCCTGAGCGTCAGATAGACGTAAGGATAAAAGGCCAGCGACAGGATCAGAATAGCCCCGGGCAGGTTGCGCACCGAAAAGCGAGTCTCAAGCCCGAGGCTATCGCGTAGCGCTGACTGGATTGGCCCTGCCACATCGAGAAAATCGGCATAGCCATAGGCCATGGCAAAGGCGGGTAGGGTGAGCGGCAGGGCCAAGGCCCAAGTCAGGACCCCGCGTCCCGGAAAGCGGTACATGACGACGAGCCAGGCACAGACCGCCCCGATGCCGCCGCTCAGCAAGGCCACACCGAGGGCCAAAGCCGCGGTATTGCCCGCATAGCGCCACAGATCCGCCGCGGCCGGTCCCGGTTGTCCGGTTCCAGCCTGAAGGCCCGACACAAGCACAGAGGCCAGCGGCAACAGGGCCACAAGCACAGCAAAAGCTGCTCCCGCATAGAGGAGCAGCCTTGAAAGATCTGGTGCCTGTCGGGCCGGATCCGGAGGGGGCAAAACCGCTGCCGGATCCGGCGTCCCCGCCGGGTTACGCAATTACCGCCACCCTGCCTTGCTGAAGAGGGACTGGGCTTCGGCCTGACGGGTGCCATAGACCCGCACCGACACCGGGTCCGCCGTAAAGGTGTTCGACGCGCTGACGACCGCCGGGGCTTCAACCCCCGCGACCACGGGATACTCGTAGTTGGCTTCGGCAAAGATCTTTTGCGCTTCGGGCGTGGTCATGAACTCGAGGAACTTGATCGCCGCGTCCTTGTTGGGGGCGTGCTTGGCCACGCCGCCGCCCGAGATGTTGACGTGTGTCCCCTTACCTTCAAACGCGGGGAAGGCCAGCTTGGTCTTGGCGATCACATCCACGTCCTTGGCGTCCTCAGAGTCGGCGAGGCGCAGATAGTAATAGGTGTTGCTGAGGGCGACTTCGCAGACACCAGCGGCCACGGCGCGGATCTGGTCGGTGTCGCCGCCTTCGGGCTGGCGGGCCATGTTGGCGACGACGCCACGCGCCCATTGCTCAGCCTTGGCCGGGCCCCAGTGCTCGATCATCGCGGCCATGATCGACAGGTTATAGACGTTATCTGAGGAGCGCACACAGACCTTGCCCTTGAAGCGGGGCGCGGCGAGGGACTCATAGGTCGCGACCTCTTCGGGTTTGACCTTGTTGGTGTCATAGACGATCACCCGGGCGCGCTTGGAAAAGCCAAACCACAGGCCTGACGGATCGCGCTGGGCTTCGGGGATCTTGGCCGTCAGGACGTCTGACGTCACCGGCTGGAGCAGGCCCGCGTTTTCGGCCCGCCACAGCGCTCCGGCGTCGGCCATCAGGATCACATCCGCCGG
>DAITMY010000252.1:0-3503 GCA_036834925.1 Asticcacaulis sp. | reverse complement strand
CGGGCGGGGCCATGGACGCCTCGAACCTGCTGAAGCCGGCGCTGGCCTCGGGCAGCCTGCGCTGCATGGGCTCGACCACCTACAAGGAATTCCGCCAGCACTTCGAAAAGGACCGCGCCTTGGTGCGCCGGTTCCAGAAAATCGACGTCAACGAGCCGACGCTCGAAGACACGGTGCGGATCCTCAAGGGTCTCAAGAGCTATTACGAGACCTTCCATCACCTGCGCTACACCGATGGGGCGATCCGTACGGCGGTCGAGCTGTCGGCGCGCTACATCACCGACCGCAAGCTGCCGGACAAGGCTATCGATGTGATCGACGAGGCCGGGGCCAGCCAGATGCTGTTGCCCCAGGGAAAGCGCAAGAAGGTAATCGGGGCCAAGGAAATCGAGACCGTGATCGCCAAGATGGCCCGTGTGCCGTCCAAGGCGGTCTCCAAGTCCGATACGGAAGCCCTGCGCAATCTCGACGAGGATCTGCGTCGCGTCGTGTTCGGCCAGGACGAGGCCATTGCCCAGTTGTCAGCGGCGATGAAGCTGGCGCGGGCGGGGCTGCGCGATCCGAACAAGCCGATTGGCTGCTACCTGTTCTCGGGTCCGACCGGCGTCGGCAAGACCGAAGTGGCTCGCCAGCTCGCCAGCACCATGGGCATTGAACTGCTGCGGTTTGACATGTCCGAATATATGGAGCGTCACACCGTCAGCCGCTTGATCGGCGCGCCTCCGGGCTATGTCGGTCACGATCAGGGCGGTTTGCTGACTGATGCGGTGGATCAACATCCGCATGCCATCATCCTGCTCGACGAGATCGAAAAGGCCCACCAGGATATCTACAACATCCTCCTTCAGGTCATGGACCACGGGACCCTGACCGATGCGGTTGGCAAGAAGGTCGATTTCCGGAATGCCGTGCTGATCATGACCACCAATGCCGGGGCCAGCGACAATCAGCGCAATGCCATCGGGTTCGGTCGTGAAAAGGTCGAGGGCGAGGACGAGGCGGCGATCAAACGCCTGTTCACCCCGGAATTCCGCAACCGCCTCGATGCCGTGGTGGCCTTTAGCCCGCTCAAGGCCGATGTCATCGGTCAGGTGGTGCAAAAGTTCATCCTCCAGCTCGAAAACCAGCTGGCCGACCGGCATGTGACCATCGAACTGACCGACGAGGCGTCCGACTGGCTCGCCAAGAATGGCTACGACGAGCTCTATGGCGCCCGTCCGTTGGCACGGGTCATTCAGGAGCACATCAAAAAGCCGCTGGCGGACGAGATCCTGTTCGGGCGTCTGGTGCGCGGCGGCCATATCAAGGTCAAGCTGGACAACGGCAAGATCGCCTTTGATGTCCATCCGCTTAAGGACCGCAACAGCTCCAAGGCCGAAGCGGTCGATTAAGCGACAGGCAAGCGCGCCCCTCTACTCCTCCCTGCCGGTACGGCGGGGAGGGGGACCGCGAAGCGGTGGAGGGGGCCTTTCCGCGGCTTATTGCGCCTCAGCACAGACCGGCGCGGCCTGAGCTTGAGGCGTGATCGGGCGGTTGCCAATCACCAGCTGCGGCACGGTTTGCGGTCGGGTGCGCAGGGTTCCGGCGATAAAGGCTTTGGCGTCTGCCTCACACAGGTCCGACAGGCTAGTTATCGACCAGCTTTTATCCGTCGCGTCAAAGCGGGTCACACGGTTGCCTTCGAGGATCAAGATCTCGGCCGCCGGATCGCCATCTAGATTGATCAGCGCTGCATGGCACGCTTCGGGTTGTGCCGATTTCAGGCAGTCCGGTGCCGCCATTGGCCAGATTTCCATGGGACCGAAATCGGTCTGGGCAAACGTGGCCGGCAAAGTGCCGCCCTTAGGCATGACCACCGGGATGCGGCCAATCGCTTCGGCTCGGGTGGCCTTGGGCGGGTTGAGATCAAGCGGATCCCGGCTTTCACGGGCCAGTTCAGCCTTGGCCTTGGCGCGAACCTCAGGCTGTGGCCATGCCGAGGCCATGGCCTCAAGGGTTTCAGCCCCATACTGGCCGGTGCCGTATCGCAGCAGCGTATAGTCAAAGGTCTCGGCGGTCAGTTTCCCGGCACGCAGGCGTTCGAGCTGGTGCAGAACGGACAGGCGGTTGGGATCGGCCACCGGCGACAGGACCAGCAGCAGCAAAGCGACTTTGATAAAGGCGAGAGCGATATTCACCGGTGCCAAGGCCAGTCGCCAGCCCGTCCGGATTGACCCGGCATAGGCAAGGCCATAGGCAAGGCTGATCACCACACCCGTGGCCGCCAGAAACCGTTGCGGCGTCAGGCCATACTGATCAATACGCAGCCAAAGGCTATAGGCCGCAAGCGCCGACAGGATCAGCACCATCCCCGCCGATAGCCGCAGGCTCAGGCTGAACAGGCCAAGGCGCCCTGAGGTTTCGCTCTCGCCCGCGCCCCAGGCGGCATTCATCAGCAGCACCAGCAGCACACAGGCGCTCAGCAGCAGGTTGGTGGCGGCACCCGTCTTCCACAGCGGCGCAAGGCCCTGAACTGCCAGGCCGACCAGAAATACCAAGATCAGACCTGCCGCGAGCGGCAACAGCCAGCGCAACACATTCAACAGGATGGCGCGCGCGCTATGCAGCAATTTCGGCTGGACATCCGACAGATGCACCCCGGCGGCAAAGGCCACGCCCGTGAGGGTGTAATAGACCTCTTTTTGACGGATCGCCTGTTGCAGAAACCCGAGCCCAATCAGGTCGAGCAGCCCCGCCCCGAGCATCACCACCACCCAGAACAGGATTGTGAACAACAGGGCCAGGCCGAGCTGAACCCCGAATTTCCAAGCGATGTCGAAATAGGTCTGATAGGCGGCGATGGGTTTTTGGTCGGCATCTGCCCCGCTCACCAGCGCGTGGCTGATGAATAAGACCGGCAGGATCAGCGACATCCACGGCGAGACAAACACCTCTAGGTGCCGCGCTTCGCTCATATTGGCTTGGCTGGCGAACCAGGCACTGATCAGGCCGATCAGCAGCCCCGACCCGAGGCCCCAGATGAGCAAGTTACGCACCCGCAGTTGGCCTAGCCCGCTGATCAACACAAAGGGCCACAGCGCAAACAGCGAGGCTCCAACATTGAGCCATACCCAGCTGTCGGCCACATAGGGGGGATCGATCCGGGCAAACAGGGCGCTGATCAGGGCCATCACGCCCCCCACCAGCAGGCGTCCCCACAAAACGATACGGCTGTCGAGCCCGTTGGCTGTCTGATCCATCTAAGCCCCCCTGAACGGTCTGGGGGTTACTCTAGCAGACATTGGGGCTTTGCGAAGGCGGTTGCCAAGCCGATGGAGCTGGAGACGGAAAAAGCGCGCATTTGTGCAAACACCTCGAGTACGCCCTTTCGCTGGCGATGAGGGGACCGCGAAACTGTTACCTATCTATCTGGCTTATAAAGCAGGCTTTCTTCTCCTCCCTGCCGGATACGGCGGGGAGCAACCATGTCATTTAAGCTGGATTTTCGGTCCAGGGTGATTGAC
>DAITMY010000251.1:0-3507 GCA_036834925.1 Asticcacaulis sp. | reverse complement strand
CCCCCGGCCCGAACACCACATTCGGCTCGATCGTCACGCCCGGCTCCAAATGGGTATCCCAGCACAGCCAAACGGTCTCCGGGGCCTGCATCCGCACCCCCGACAGCATCAGGTCGCGGCGGCGCGCCTGTTGCCAGATCCGCTCGACCTCGGCCAGTTCCAATTGAGAGTTCACGCCTTGCACCAAGGGTTCCGGCACAAAGTCCGCCTTGCAACTCAGACCCCGGCCCCGCGCCAGCTCGACCACGTCGGTCAGGTAATATTCTTGCTTGGCATTGTCGTTGCGCACATCGGCCAGTAGGCTGAACAACGTGGCCCGGTCCGCCGCTAGGATCCCGGAATTACAGGTCCGCAGTGCCAAGATCTCCGGCGTCGCTTCCTTGGCCTCGATAATGGCCTCCAGCGTGTCCTCGCCCGACATGACGAGCCGCCCATAGGCCCCACCATCGTCCGGACAGAAGCCGAGCACCGCCACATCCGCGCCCCGATCCCGCAGCGCGATCAGCACCGACAGAGTCTCCGGACGGGTCAGCGGACAATCGGCATAGGTCACTACAACATCGCCGTCGAAATCCGCCAGCGCCTCACGGGCGGCCAGCACCGCATGGGCGGTCCCCAGCGGCGGATCCTGTACGGCAATGGCGCTTTCACCGAGGCGCGCGACCACATGAGCGCGTACCGAGGGGCTGTGGTTGCCGACCACCACCACAATCCGCTCACAGCCTGCGGCCTCTGCCGTATCAATCGCATGATCGAGCATGGCCCGGCCACCAACCGGATGCAAAACCTTGGGCAGGTCCGATTTCATCCGGGTCCCTTGACCGGCGGCGAGAATAACAGCCGCGCGCTTGGAAACGGTTGAGGTCATAATGTCTAGCTCCGGCAAATGCGTTTATCGTCATGGGTTGGGGACCTTGCCCTTGAGCGCGACTTAGCCCAAACCGGCGGCCTTGACGATCACCCCTTGGCAAAAAAGTGAGCCCGGATGTCCAGTGCCGAATTTTCATCGTCCCCCGCCCTGCCGCTTGATGGGTTGACGGTGGCGTTCGACCTCGATGGAACCTTGGTCGAGACCGCACCGGATCTGGTGGGCACGCTCAATGATCTTCTGGCTTTGCGCGGCCTTGCCCCCCTACCGCTCAGCGCCGCCCGCAGCCTGATTGGCCATGGGGCGCGGGCCCTGATCCAAAAGGCCATGGACACCCACGGCCTCACCCTCGATCCGGCCGACCATGACGCCCTGTTTCAGGCCTTTCTGACCCGCTACGCCGAGCGCATCGCCGACGAAAGCCGCCCCTATCCGGGCGTCGAGGCGGCCCTTGAGCGTTTGATCGCGCTAGGGGCGCGTCTGTGCGTTTGTACCAACAAGCCGACCGGCCTTTCGGTCCAGCTGCTAGAGGCCCTGAACCTGTCGCGCTATTTTCAGTCGATCATCGGCGCCGACAGCCCGCCCGCGAAAAAGCCCGACCCCGGCCACCTGATCATGGCCGTCACCGAAGCCGGGGGCGATCCGGCGCGCATGATGCTGGTGGGCGACAGCGAAACCGACGTCGCCACCGCCCGCAATGCCGGGGTGCCGGTGATCACAGTCAGCTTTGGCTACACCGCCCTAGCCCCCGCCGACCTAGGCGGAGACATCCTGATCGACCATTTCGACGCGCTGGAGACCGCCGTCACTGCCCTGGCTGCGAAAAAACCGGGATAGCCCCGAAAAATGGCTTGCACCGGGGCGGGCCAACCGCTAGATACCCGCCCCTCACCGCACGCCTTGACAGGCCGGATGGACGCGTAGCTCAGCGGTAGAGCATTCGCTTCACACGCGAAGGGTCACAGGTTCAATCCCTGTCGCGTCCACCATTTGTCACCCCGCCTCTCCACTACTCAATGCGACCGGGCCTTTGCTTTAGCGCCTTGGCTGTGAGATATTGGCATCTGAGGTGTTGCACATGACAACGGTCAAGATCACGGTCTCGCAAACAGTGGGCCAATGGATGGACGCGCAAGTCCGAGAGGGCCATATCCCCAGCCCGGACGCCTATGTACGTGACCTCATCCGCAGGGACCGGGAACAACGCGGTGAAATCTTAAGCCCTGAAGAGCTGAGCGACCTGATCCGGGACGCGCGACAAAGCGGCGTGAGCCTTAAAACGCTCGACGCGATTTTCTCTGAAGCTGAAGCGAAAATTAACTATTGAACATACTCTCAACATTCGCATTTTTGCTAAGAGCCAACTTTAACACTTCAATTGCCTCTGCCACCAATACATCATTTCGACCTTAATCCGGATCACCATATTTTCCACCATGAAAAAGGTTATTTCGAATACACCGAATAGCTAAGAATAATCCAACAATATCGCGTACAGCTTCGCACGAGGCCCACGATAATTTTCCATCTTTTACGATTTGCCTTCTTGGAGGATCTGATAAAATTGTTTCTGCAATTTTATTTTCCTCAATATACCTGAATAATTCATTGCCTAACTCATTAGAAAATCTGTTCCAATCTGGAATCAACCCATCACTACTCCCTTTAAAATATCCCGAATTTTTTAAAGCATATTCAAATCTGGAAAAGCGCGCGAAGAATTCACATGCGCGCTCCGGCATTCTACATGCGTGTTCGAAATCTGCTGGCTCCATGATTTAACTCCTTAGCTCTATGCAATATTAGAAATAATCTTGGATTTATTATTTACAGCAACAGCGCACATTCCGCCCCCTGCCCAGCCGCGACCACTCACCAGTTGGCTGAAGCATTCCAACCCTAACGTGAAATGCGTCGTTGCCAAATGCATTTCCGCGTTTCTGCTACTCCAACGCCTCGACACGCAAACACCCTTCTCCACCCTTGGGGGGGGGAGGTGTTTCCGACAGGAGACAGAGGGGGGACTTATCGAACTGACCGCGCTTTTTGCGTCTTGGCCAAGGACACCCCCTCTGTCCGGTTCCCGGACATCTCCCCCTCCAAGGGAGAGAAGGATATCCCCCATTCCATCATCCTCGGGCGACAGACCCGAGGATCTCTTGTGCAGCGGAAAGACAGACCCTCGGATCAAGTCCGAGGGTGACGCAATCCCCCTCCGCCCACTCAATCGCGATAGGGCGGAGAAGGACAGTTTATCCGCGCGCCGTCCGCCAAACCTTAGAAGCGCGCGATTTAATAATCTCTAGCCAAAATAAAATTCTATATTCACCCAATACAATCGGCAATCTTAACATGCGTTTCAATATTGGAGTCATAATCGAAAAATGCAAAATCCAATGACAAATTCAAATCACTTAATAAGCGTATTGATTTTTTACTCAATGATGCATCTTCTTGCCATGGAGAACCTATAATTGGGACATTAAACCGTATAAAAGAATCGGAAAATTCCAATTCACTGCTTAAAAATTTAACAAAATCAATACCCCCAATGCTTTCAATAAATTTTGACAACACCTCATCCTTATCGTCATCAACCAAATGCGCCATCCTAAAAGTCAATCTCCCCCATTTATATT
>DAITMY010000250.1:0-3514 GCA_036834925.1 Asticcacaulis sp. | reverse complement strand
GAATGGAGATCTGTTGTGCGCACAACGTTGAAAACCGGAACCTATGCGGTGATGCACTTGTGCGTTGCTGTGACGGTCACTTATGCCATTACCGGCAATTGGAAAGCGGCCCTAGCCATTGGCCTGATCGAGCCCGTTGTTCAGACTTTTGCCTACATGGGGCATGAAAAGGTTTGGGCACGTTTTGGCGGTGAACGGCATTCCAAGGACAGTACTGCGCCTATGGGGTGTCCGCACGGAGTCTAGGTTGCCCGCCGCAGAAGGCATGGCGTCGGCGTCTGAGTTAGGGTAAAGATGAGTTTCGATGGGCCGGGGGGCGGCTCTTGCGGAGTTCAGACCGACCATGATCCAGGGCCGGCCAATGGCGTTCGATTTTAAACGGATATTCTACTGGTTCGCCGTTCTAGCGATCTGGGGACTGATTTTCGTTGTCGGGTTTCTCGCAATTTTTGCCATTGGCTTGCCCGATACCAGCAAGATCTTTGATGTTCAGCGCCAGCCGACGGTGACCTACCTCGACCGATCCGGCGCCTTGATTGCCGTTCGCGGAAGCCAGTTTGCGCCGCCGGTCGAGATCGACCAGCTGCCGCCGCATGTCCCTGCAGCGTTCTTGGCCATCGAAGACCGGCGCTTCTATCATCATCCGGGTTTCGATCCGTTTGGTATGGCCCGCGCGCTCGTTCGTAACCTGCGCAAGGAAAAAGGCTCGAACCTCGCCGGCGGCTCAACCATAACCCAGCAGCTCGCGCGCAATCTGTTTTTGTCCCACGATCAGACGATGAAGCGAAAGATCCAGGAACTGATTCTTGCGGTCTGGCTGGAGATGAAATTCACCAAAAAGCAGATCCTAGCGCTTTATCTCAACCGGGTCTATTTCGGGGCCGGGGCCTATGGCATTGAGGCCGCATCCCAGCGCTATTTTAACAAACAGACCAGCGAACTGACGATTGGTGAAGCGGCCCTGTTGGCGGGCCTGATGAAGGGGCCCTCGCAGTATAGCCCCCTCTCCAATCAGGAACGCGCCCAGCGCCGGGCCAATATCGTACTCAATGAAATGGTTGAGGCGCGGGTTATTACCGAAGAACAGCGTGCCGAAGCCGTGCGCACGCCCGTGCGCGTGACGCGCACGCTGGCCACGTCCCACGCCATGTATTTTGTCGACTGGCTGCACAGTCAGGTTCGCACGCTTGTCGGGGAACCCGTCGAAGACCTGATCATCGAGACCACGCTCGATCTGTCGATCCAGACCTCAGCCGAGCGGGCTGTTCAAAAAATCATGGAGCGCGACGTCCAAAAGAAGGTCGAGCAGGCGGCGCTCGTTGCAGTGGACGGCGAAGGTCGGGTGCGCGCGCTCATCGGCGGTGTGAACTATGCCAAGAGCGAATTTAACCGGGCCATTGAAGCCAAGCGTCAGGCCGGTTCAGCCTTCAAACCGTTTGTCTATCTCGCAGCGATGGAAGCGGGCATGACGCCTTCGACCATGGTTGTTGATGAAGAATATAGCATCGGCGAATGGACACCCAGAAACTACACCAATGACTATCTGGGGCCTGTGTCGCTAGAAACCGCCTTGGCCAAGTCGCTCAATACGGTCGCAGCCCGGGTCGCAAATGATGTGGGCCGCGTGAATGTGGCGGGGGCTGCCAAGCGTATGGGGATTGTCTCCCGGGTTGGCACCGATCCGTCCATGGCCCTCGGTGCAGTCGAAGTGAATGCGCTCGAAATGGCCCAGTCCTACACGCCGTTTGCCAATGGGGGGTTCCGCGCCACTGCGCATGGGATTACCCGCATTCGCACCTCAAAAGGTAAGGTTCTTTATCAGTACCGCGAGCGTGAGGACGGCAAGCGGCTTCAGGTCGTGAGCAATCCATCGCTCAGCCATATGAACCGGATGATGCGCTCGGTGATCACCAGCGGGACCGGAACCGGCGTGCGGATCGACGGCTATGATCTGGCGGGCAAGACCGGCACAACCAGCGATTATCGTGACGCTTGGTTCGTCGGCTATACGGGCGGCTTTGTCACGGCGGTTTGGGTCGGGCGTGACGACAATACCGTCATGCGCAAGGTCACGGGCGGCGGCACCCCGGCAGCGATCTGGAAGATGTTCATGGAAAGCACCTTGCCGCGTCTCAAGGTCGGAGCCATTCCGGCCGGGCCCGTGCCGCTGGTCCCGGAAACGACGGATCCGATAGGGGACCTTCTCAATGGTGGCCAAGCGAACCAAGGGACCGAGCCCGGTCAAGCGCCGGGGACCATGGCCCCAATTCCGGACCCGGAACCGGCCCCCGCTGAGCCCGCGCCCGTCACGCCACAGGTTGAAAATTCGCCCATGGGTGTGGATTTTTCTGACGCGGCCTAAGCGTCAAAAGGTTCGATATGAAAACGGATACACCGGCCTGAGCTCAACGTTCAGGCCGGTTTCGTTTACTCAAGACCCTAGTGCGCCTCGTCCCAACACGCGGCGGCCTTGGCCTCGACCTCAAGCGGGACACTCAAGGCGACCGCCGGTTCCGCCGCTCGGCTCATCACAGACCGGATCAGGGCGCAGCTCGCTTCAGCTTCCGCTTCAGGAACCTCAAACACCAGTTCGTCGTGAACCTGCAGCAGCATACGCGCGGACAGACCCGCCGCTTTCAACGCCCCGGGCATGCGGATCATGGCACGTCGGATAATGTCCGCAGCAGACCCTTGAATGGGCGCATTGATCGCGGCCCGTTCGGCAAATTGGCGCACGCCAGCGCCCTTGCCGTTGATATCGGGGATATGGATCCGCCGTCCAAACAGGGTCGTGACATAGCCGTCCGCTTTCACCCGAGCCTTGATGTCATCCATATAGGCCCGGATGCCGGGGAACCGCTCGAAATAGGTGCGGATATAGGCGGCAGCCTCGTCCTGGGGGATCGACAACTGGTTGGCCAGCCCAAAGGCCGAGATGCCATAGATGATGCCGAAATTGATGGCCTTAGCCCGACGACGGACTTCTCCGGGCATCCCTTCGACGGGGACCCCGAACATTTCCGAGGCCGTCATGGCGTGGATATCAAGCCCTTGGGCGAAGGCGCGCTTTAGTTGTTCGATATCGCCAATGTGGGCCAGCAGCCTCAGCTCGATCTGGCTGTAGTCGGCGCTCAAGAGCACATGGCCGGGTTCTGCAATAAAGGCTTTGCGGATCAATCGTCCGGTTTCATTGCGCACGGGAATATTCTGCAGATTCGGATCGGTCGAGGACAGCCGCCCTGTCGTGGTAATCCCAAGCTGGAAGGAGCTGTGCACCCGTTGTGTCTTCGGGTCTGCCGCCGCTACCAGAGCGTCCGTATAGGTGCTCTTGAGCTTGGACAGACCCCGCCAGTCGAGCAAGAGCCGGGGCAGGGCATGGCCTTGGGCCGCGAGCTCTTCGAGCACACTGGCATCCGTGCCCCAGCTGCCATTGGCGGTGCGCTTGCCCCCGGGCAGATTCAGTTCGTCAAACAGGATCTCGCCCAGCTGTTTGGGGCTGCCGACATTAAAGGGC
>DAITMY010000249.1:0-3523 GCA_036834925.1 Asticcacaulis sp. | reverse complement strand
GTTATAGCGGTTTTGGCGTGGGGGTTTCGATCCACGCCCCTGCGAGAGGGGCGACCGATTGCATCTAAAATCCTCTCTGCACTGTTTGCGTTTCGATCCACGCCCCTGCGAGAGGGGCGACCTGCCCGATGATGCCAAACGATTCCCAGCCGTAATAGTTTCGATCCACGCCCCTGCGAGAGGGGCGACACCCCGCGAAGGTCGATATCGTTTTTAACCAGCGGTTTCGATCCACGCCCCTGCGAGAGGGGCGACTCTCTATTAAAATTTTCTAGCTCTTCTAAAGCATGTTTCGATCCACGCCCCTGCGAGAGGGGCGACCGCTTATCCACTAACAAACTCTAATGATTACGGAAACAGCCTCCAAAACGCGAGACTCATATGTTTCGCATGCAACATGCGAGGCGTCTAACATCAGATCCTGCTAACTTTATGATTTTATTGGCTTAATGCTCAGTGCGAAACTGCAGGGAAGTGTCATCAGCCTTGTGGTTCGCACACTTAGATAAAAGTTATATTATCAACGTTCCGTTAAGGTTTGCGGATGGCTTGGCTCCAACATGTTCAACTCGGCGTTGCCAGTTTGCGCCAAGGTAATAGTAGCGGAGACTATCACTATTTGGATTTATAATCTCTTCTAGGTTATGCTTCAATGAAACCCATTGAGCTGGATCTACTTCAATTTCAAATACTGAATTTTGAACACGTTGGCCGTAATTTTGGCAGGCTTTAGAAATTCGCCTTAAGCGCCGAGTTCCTCCTTCATCGACTGTGCTCACATCATATGTAACTAGAATTAGCATAATGATTTAATCCATCTACTTCCAAAACCAAGGGGGATAAGCGTCCAGATCTCCTCTAATGTGTCGTGCCAGAAGTTGTGCCTGAAGATGAGGAACCAGCCCAAGGGGGGCGCTTTCTTCTGTGAAATGGTGTTTGCGTTCTTCTCTCTTTCTCTCCTGCCAAGCGGTAAGGACTGTTTTCCTCGCATCATCTTTTAAAAAGACTGCACCACTATCCTGCTTAAGAAAATCTTTAGAGCGTAATTGGCGTCTGTTAACTAGAGATAATACGAGCCTGTCTGCAAGTATTGGGCGCAATTCTTCCATTAGATCCAGTGCTAGTGATGGGCGACCCGGTCGATCTCGATGTAAAAACCCTACAGCGGGATCAAGCCCCACTCCTTCACAAGCGCTTCGGCAATCATGTGTCAGTAAGGTGTAAACAAAAGAAAGAAGTGCATTTATTGGATCCAGTGGCGGCCGACGGGAGCGGTTAGTGAAGGCCAGTTCAGGATCGGGGGAGCGGATCAAGTGATTGAAGACGCTGAAATATAGTTTTGCGGCATCGCCTTCCATACCTCGCAAGGAGTCAAGGCCAAGAGTCTGTTCATTTAAAAAGGCCAGATTGTGGGCCAATCTTTGCGTCACCTGCTCCAGTGTTTTTTTTGTTGTCGGATCATAGTCCGAGCCATAGTCGCGCAGGCTACGCATCAGAACCGCACGCTGGTTAGCGATCTTACCCATAATCAGGCTTTTTACGATGTCATCGGGGGCGTCTGACATCTTGTACTGGGCGCGGCGGAGAAGGACATTGCCGCTGACAGGGCCTTCAATTCGGGCCTGAAAGCGCCCGTTACGGTCCAGCAAAACAATCGTAATTCCATGCGTGGCGCAGGCTTCGATCAGCGCCGGTGATAAAAATATGCTGCCGAACACAACGACAGAGGTCAGCATGTGCAACGGCACACGACCCACCGTAGCGCCTTCATTTTCGGCAACCAGATTTTCCCCGTCCTTCCTCAGTCCGCATCCTGGCGTGGTGATATAGAGGGTGTTCAGCAGCTTTTTCATGCAGGAAAATCAGTTAAGCTGAGCACGGTGCGTGCCATGCGGCTGCGCCAGGCTTGTGCCGGTTTAGTGATGTCCTTGGGCCGGCAAAGCTTGATTAATGAGCAGGCCCGGCACCGGTCTGAGCGGGTGGTGGGGGGCGGCGTTTTTAAGGTAGTGAAAACCTCACGCAACTCGGCAATAACGCTAAGCGTTAGGGTTCTTAATTCCTCATCAAACGGCACAATGACCCGCCGTTTAGTTTCGGCATAGAACAAGGCCCCTTCGGGCACGGCCTGACCGGTCATGCGTTCAAGACATAGGGCTTGTGCGCAGAGTTGTACTTCATCTGCGCGGTGCAGTTTGGCCTTGCCGCGCTTGTATTCGACGGGGAAGGGGGTTTCATAACCCTCCTTCAGGTGAAATTCCACCAGGTCCGCCTGACCGGCTATGCCAAGATCAGGGTTTGCCAGCACCAGCCCAGTCACCCGGCGGACCCCTTTGATTTTGCGCTGGCTCGGTTTGTCCGCCACCTGATGCAGGATCTGACCTTCCGCGGTAAATCGGTTTTCCGCCCACACGCGCTCCAGATGAATGAGCGCGGCCTGACGCAGGCAATAGACGGCGTGTTGCAAGGCCGACAAGGGTATCGGATCGGCATTGCGTTCGTCGATTAGCTCAGGTTCCGCGCTCATGGCTATCAGAGGCGTTCGATAATCTCGACTCCTTCCGGCAGGTGGTCGCGGTCGATGGTTACAAGATAGTCGTCAAAGCTGCGGGCCGGACCGCGATTGTCGTAGCTCTGGTCGCCGATTGTTTTGAATTCACCATCAATGTTGCGGCCGACCTTGATCCGGTCAAACAGCTTGTGCGCAGGTGCATTACCCAAGGCGTAATTGTGTTTAAAGACAATCAGGCGACGTACGGCCATTTCACCCCGTGCGGCCGAACGATCGTGTTCAAACATGTTTTCGACGGCTTCGAGCAGGACATTAAGGTCATTTTCGGAAAAACCCGTCCGCTCAGATAGCTTTGCAGATATAAAGCCGTGAGCGCGATACAGACCATATGGGACGATGTGTTTACGACCCATGGTACGGTTTTCGGTGCGTTGATTGTCGTCGCTACCTTCGATCTGTGCCTTCTTTTCGGCCTCGTTGGTTGCAGCCATGCGGGTGATCGTAATTTCCTGTGGGACAATCGGCTCTATCGACTGGGCGAAGGAAAATTGTACAGGGCCACGGACTTGGCCGCAGTTGATACCGGTGCTCATGACCGCACCAAAGGTTCTCACATCAAAGAAGTTGTCGCACATGAACATGCGCAGCTTGATAGCTTCGTCGTCGTTCTGAGGGTTCAGGCTCTTTTCCTTGGCGACTTTGTCGTTATCCGGGCGCAGGGCGGCATAGGCCTTGCGATGCTGTTCATTAAGAATGGAGCCTTCTCTGACATAGATGCCGAAGCCCTGTGCGTCGCCTTTGGCCAGTTCGATGTAGTTGCGCAGCTTGCGTTTCAGGCTGACATCCGACACCAGCCCCTTATTGGTTTCGGGATCAAGGCGCGGCATATTCCCGGCATCGGGGTCGCCATTCGGATTGCCATTCGTGACGTCAAACAGAACGACAAATTCATAACGGTTGCTCAGATGGCTCATTGGGCAGTTTCCTCAAGGCTGGCGGTTTCAGATGATTTAG
>DAITMY010000248.1:0-3562 GCA_036834925.1 Asticcacaulis sp. | reverse complement strand
GCCCTGGCCTCCGCCAAAGCCGCCTCCGCCGCCAAAACCGCCTTGACCGTTAACTCCGGCATGGCCGAACCGGTCATAAGCCGCGCGTTTTTGCGGATCCGACAAAACGGAATAGGCTTCGTTCAGCTCTTTAAACCGGGCTTCGGCCTCGGCATCCCCGGGGTTTCGGTCGGGGTGATGTTGCATGGCCTGTTTGCGAAAAGCGGACTTTAGGGCCGCTTCGTTGGCGTCACGGGCTACGCCCAGGATCTCGTAATAGTCTCGTGCCATGAGAAAACTGTCTCAAACGGAGAGGCCATGACCACAACGACGGACCCCGGCGGTCCGGAACCCGTCGTTGTGACCATAATGGGCAAGGGCTACCCGGATCCGTTCCGGGCAGCCCCTGGTTACTTTAGGCCGATTTCTTGGAGTCGCCGTCGACTTCCTCGAACTCGGCATCGACGACGCCATCATCGGCGGCGTCATCGGCCTTATCCTCTGCGGACTGGCTCGAGTACATGGCCTCGCCCAGCTTCATCGAGGCTTGGATCACAGCCTGCGACTTGGTCCGGATGTCCTCCGCGTCATCGGCGTCGCGGGCCGCCTTCAGATCGGCCACAGCGGTTTCGATAGCGGTTTTCTCGGGCGCGCCAACCTTGTCACCGTGTTCAGCCAGAGCCTTTTCCGTTGAATGGATCAGGGCATCGGCTTGGTTGCGGGCTTCGATCAGGGCTTTACGCTTTTCATCCTCAGCCTTGTTGGCTTCGGCGTCTTTGACCATTTGCTCGATGTCGGCATCCGACAGGCCACCATTGGCCTGGATGCGGATCGAGTGCTCCTTGTTTGTCGCCTTGTCTTTGGCCGACACGTTGACAATGCCGTTGGCGTCGATGTCGAAGGTGACTTCGACCTGGGGCACGCCGCGCGGTGCCGGCGGGATTCCAACGAGGTCAAACTGGCCCAGCAGCTTGTTGTCCTGAGCCATCGGACGCTCGCCTTGGAACACCCGGATGGTCACGGCGGACTGATTGTCATCTGCGGTCGAGAAGACTTGGGACTTTTTGGTCGGGATGGTGGTGTTGCGCTCGATCAGCGGAGTAAACACGCCGCCCAGGGTTTCGATCCCGAGGGTCAAGGGTGTGACGTCCAGCAGCAGCACGTCCTTGACGTCGCCTTGAAGCACACCCGCCTGGATCGCGGCACCCAAGGCGACCACTTCGTCCGGGTTCACACCCTTGTGCGGTTCACGGCCAAAGAAGGCTTTCACAGCCTCAACGACCTTGGGCATACGCGTCATACCGCCGACCAGCACGACTTCGTCGATGTCTGCTGCCTTGAGGCCGGCATCCTTGAGGGCCTGCTGACAAGGCGCGATGGTCTTCTGGATCAGATCCTCAACCAGGCTTTCGAGCTTGGCGCGGGTCAGCTTGAGGTTCAGGTGCAGCGGGCCCGAGGCGTTCATCGAAATGAACGGCAGATTCACATCGTATTGCGGAACCGTGGACAGTTCTTTCTTTGCCTTTTCGGCTTCTTCCTTGAGGCGCTGCAGGGCCAGCTTGTCGGCCCGCAGGTCGACACCACTCTCTTTTTTGAACTCGTCAGCGAGATAATCCACGATGCGCAGGTCGAAATCTTCCCCGCCGAGGAAGGTATCGCCATTGGTGGCCTTCACTTCGAACACACCATCCCCGATTTCGAGGATCGACACGTCGAAGGTGCCGCCGCCGAGGTCGTACACGGCGATTTTTTTGTTGTTGTCCTTGTCGAGACCGTAAGCGAGGGCTGCGGCTGTCGGCTCGTTGATGATGCGCAGGACTTCAAGGCCGGCAATCTTGCCCGCGTCCTTGGTCGCTTGGCGCTGAGCGTCGTTGAAATAGGCCGGAACCGTAATCACGGCCTTGTCGACCTTTTCACCGAGGTAGGCTTCGGCGGCTTCCTTCATTTTCATGAGGGTAAAAGCCGAGATCTGCTGCGGCGAATAGTCTTTGCCATGGGCACGCACCCAGGCATCGCCATTGGGACCCTTGATGATGTCAAAGGGCGCGAGCCCCTTGTCCTTCTGAACCATCGGATCATCAAAAGTGCGGCCGATCAGGCGCTTGATGGCGAAGAAGGTGTTGGACGGGTTGGTCACGGCCTGACGCTTAGCGGGCTGGCCAACCAGGCGCTCGCCATCGTCCATCAAGGCGACCACGGAGGGCGTTGTCCGCGCCCCTTCAGCGTTTTCAATAACCTTGGGGGCCTTGCCATCCATGACAGCGACGCAGGAGTTGGTCGTGCCGAGGTCGATGCCGATAATCTTGCTCATGAACTCTAGTTAGCTCCAATTTGGCGGATGTCCGGACGGCCTTTCACAAAAGCACCGTGCTTGTCCACCCCCATGTTGAACCGAAGGGTTTCAGGCGGCCCATTTCCCGGACCTGTCTGTGACGTCGATATGGGATATTGCACCGGTCATGCAAGGGGAACATCCCCATCCCTCGAAGGGTTTTAGGCCGTAATCCAGCGATTGTAGCGCCGGACCCAAGTCCAACCTTTGCGACCCATCGTATATCCGTGTTAACTTGTTCATTGGTTTTGGGCCAAATGTGTTCTAGGGCCTGACGAAACATGGGGGTTCATCATGGTGCATCTGACGCGTCCGGAAGGTTCAGAGACTGAAGACTTTCACCTCAGCCGTCGCGGCTTGGCGGGTCTGTTGTTCGCCGGATACGCCTTCGGTGCGGGTCCTATACGCGCGCAGACGATTACGACGGATACTGAGGGTCTGCTGGCCCGAGCCGTCACGATCCCGGCCAAGGGTGTTCAGATGCCCGCCTATATCGCCATGCCTACGCGGGCGCGCCGCTTGCCGGTGGTCATCGTGGTCAGCGAAGTGTTTGGCCTGCATGAATACATTCGTGATGTATGCCGTCGTCTGGCCAAGGCGGGCTACGTGGCTATTGCCCCCGATTTCTTTGTCCGAGCCGGCAATCCGGCTGCAATGACAGACTTTGAAGAGATCCGTAAGATCGTCACCACCGCGACCCATGCCCAAGTCAGTAGCGACCTTCAAGCCACTCTGGACTGGTTGAAAACCAATCCGGATGTAGGCCAAGGCAAGGGCGCATTTGGCGGGCTCAATCGTTTTGCCGATATGAACCGGGTCGGGATCACAGGCTTCTGCTGGGGCGGGGCTACGGTCTGGATGGCCGTGGCTGAAAATCCGGCCTTTAAAACGGGCGTGGCGTGGTATGGCCGCCTGAAGAAGCCCAAAGAGGGCACGTTCTTGGGTGATGAGGCTCGGGCTTGGCCGATAGATGTCGCCCCGACACTAAAGCGCCCTGTCCTCGGGCTCTATGCCGAAAAGGACAACGGGATTCCTCTCACGGATGTAGCCGAAATGAAGGATGCGCTGACCCAAAGCCAGTCGGCAAGCCAGATTGTGATCTACGAAAATGCCGGTCACGGATTCCACGCCGATTATCGAAACGCCTACAGCCCTGAAGCCGCTCAAAATGCCTGGGCGAGTCTTTTGGAGTGGTTCCGGAAGCATTTATGATAGAAAAAATCTATCAAAATTAAAAATTGCATAAACTGA
>DAITMY010000247.1:0-3569 GCA_036834925.1 Asticcacaulis sp. | reverse complement strand
CAAAACAACCGCCCGGCTCTAATCCCAGCCGGAGGAAAGCTGGGGGTCACGTCACGAGCAATTAAAAGTTGTTTAGCTTGGCGCTTACTACGTATATAATAGTCGTTGGATTGAGTTTAGGTGTGAGTTTTATAAATTAAGTCAGAGCAGAGAGTGGTCAAAATGCTGCATTCAATTCGTATAATTTTCGTTTCATTTTTTATATTTATTGCTCTTATCGGGCAGGGCCACCCAGCTCCTCAGGGTAAGGGGTCAATAGTGGAAAGGCGCGGGAGTGTCTTGTACATAACCGGCAGGATAGATGAGAGCGTTGGAGTGAAATTTGAACAACAATTCACAAGTGATGTAAAAAAATTAATCGTAAATAGCCCGGGCGGAGATGCTGAAGTTTCGTTAAAAATGGCTAATCTTATATCTCGGCACAGAGTTCATCTCGTTGTCAATAAGATGTGTATGTCTGGATGCACATATCTATTTTTGGCGGCTCATAGTAAGGTTATAACTAAGGGCTCTTTTTTCGGAATTCATGGAACATATAACGTCGACTTTGAAGAAATCGCTTCCTTTATTGAAAAAGAATTTCATAAAGAAGGGAGAAGCGCTGAAGAGATTGGCATTATGATGGAGTCAATACGGGCTGCAAATAAAAAGGTACAGGAAGAAGGGCTGAGGGATCAATTTATTCTTGCAAAAACTATGGGTTTTGATGCCCGAATTTTCGAAGTTACGGCAGCATCTGATTTCCCGCCACAACTCAAAGAGGGTGTGTCCCAAGCGTTCTGGTGGCCTTCGGCGCGCCTCATGCGCAAGTGCTTCAATGTTAAAAACGTAAAAGACTATGCGAGGCCATACGACGAGGATTTTGACGCATATCTGCAGGCCGTCGGAGAGCCTATGGGGATAATGGCAAACAAGGTTCAGATTGTCGGTGATAGCGTCAACTATCCTTGTAAGGTCGCGGTGAAGCCCGTCGCCGCAGTCGCGCCTTAGGTTCGACAGACCCCATCAACAGCTCACCCACCCTTGCGGCGGCGGGCGCGGAAGAAGTCGCGCAGCAGGGTGGCGCAATCGTCGGCGAGGACGCCGTGGCTGACCACGGGCCGCCAGTGACAGGTCGGCTGGTCGAAATAGCGCGGCCCGTGCAGGATCGCGCCGCCCTTGGGATCGCTGGCTCCGAAAATCAGCCGTCCGATACGGGCATGGCTGATGGCCCCGGCGCACATGGCACAGGGTTCAAGCGTCACATAGAGCCAAAGGCCGGTCAGGCGATAATTGCCCAAAGCGGCCCCTGCGGCGCGTAAAGCGAGGATTTCGGCGTGGGCCGAGGGGTCATGCAGGCCAATTGGTGCATTTCCGGCCTCGCTAACCACCTTTCCGCTTGACGGATCGATGACAACAGCCCCTATCGGGGCCTCCCCGCATTCAGCCGCCGCTTGCGCATTGTTAAGCGCCCGGCGCATATACTCTGGATCATGGCTCGACATCCCCGCGACAGCGACGCGACTTTCCGTCCGCGTCAAGCTGAAAAACCTGCCTTTGAGGGCAAAACGATGAAATCACCCCCCGGTCCGCGCGATCTGTCCCGTAAACCCGGCTCTAAGCCCTTTGGTGCGAAGCCGGGCGGGACCAAGTCCTTTGGGGCCAAACCGGGCGGCTTTAAGTCGGGGGGCTCTAAGTTTGGGCGCGACCGGGACGACAACGCCGCCCCGGCCTATGGCGACCGTTACCGCGCTCTGCAACGGGCCGAAGCCGAAGCGCAGGCGGGCGAACGCGGGGAGGGGGAACGCGGCGAGCGCCCGTTCAAGGAAAAGCCGGGCGGGGGCAAGCCGTTTGGGGCCAAATCTTTTGGCGCAAAGCCCGGGGTTAAGCCGGGCGCGAAACCGGGCGCGAAATCTGGGGCTAAAGCAGGGGCCAAATCTGGGGCCGCTGCCGCCAACAGCGGGGAGCGTATCGCCAAGGTGCTGGCCCGCGCCGGGATCGCCTCGCGCCGCGAAGTCGAGCGCCTGATCGGCCTCGGCCAGATTGCCCTGAATGGCCGCATTCTCGATACGCCCGCCGTGCTGGTTTCGCCGGATGACATTGTCACCGTCGATGGCGAAGTGATCGGCGCGCCCGAGGCCACCCGCGTGTGGCGCTATCACAAGCCGGTCGGGTTGATGACCACCCATAAGGACCCCCAGGGGCGTCCGACGGTGTTTGAAAACCTGCCCGACTATCTGCCGCGCGTGATTTCGGTCGGACGGCTAGACCTCAATTCCGAAGGCCTGCTGCTGCTGACCAACGACGGGGCCTTGACCCGGGCGCTGGAGCTGCCCTCGACCGGCTGGGTGCGTCGCTATCGCGCCCGCGCCTATGGCCATACGACCCAGGACAAGCTGGACGCCCTCAAGAACGGCATCACCGTCGATGGCGTGGTCTATGGGTCGATGGAGGCCAAGCTCGATAAGGTGACCAACAAAGAGGGCGGCCGGGCCAATGTCTGGGTCACCGTTGCCATCACCGAGGGCAAGAACCGCGAAGTGCGTAAGGTGCTTGAGGCCATCGGGCTCAAGGTCAACCGCCTGATCCGCCTGTCCTATGGCCCGTTCCAGCTTGGGACCCTGGCCGAGGGCGAGGTCGAGGAAATCGGCCCGCGTGTGATCCATGAGCTGCTGGGCGAGCTGGTGCACCCGCGCAGCTTGCCGCCGATTGACGGCAAGGTGGCCCCTGTGCCGCGTTCGGCGGTGGGGCGGCGTCCGGGGGCTTCGGCCTTCAGCCGCTTTGTGCCGCGTACCGGCGGGGATCCCGCCAATCCGAACCATCCGGGCCGCACCTTCCGCAACCGGCCTGAGCCAGACAGCGCGACGGAGGGCGCGGCGGACAGCGCGCCCCGCTCAGAGCGTTACACGCGCGACGCGCGGCCCGAACGCCGGGACAGTCGTCCCGAGGGACGTGCACCTGCGTTCCAGAAGCCCGGGTTCAAAAAAGAGGGCTTCAAAAAAGACGGGTTCCGCTCCGAAGGCCGCTCGGATGAGCGTCGGGGCGGCGGCCATGCCGGACCGCGCAAACCCTATGGCGACAAACCTGCTTTTGGGGATCGGCCCCGCGACGGGGCTGGCCGCGCTGAGCGGCTCGAAGGGCGTCCGTCGGAGTCGCGCTATGGCACCCGCACCGACCGCAATCGCGACGGCGGGGCCGGGGGGCGCTCGAAATTCGACCGCTTTGGCCCACGCGAGGCCAACCCGCGCCCGCGCGATCTGAAGCCCTGGCAACAGGACGGCGAGGCCAGTGCGCGCTCAAACCGTGACGAGCGCCCAAATCGCGAAGATCGGGGTCCGCGCACGGATCGTCCGCGCTCGGAGCGGCCCTATTCGGATCGCCCGCGTGACGATCGTGGACCGCGCCCCGACCGGGGGGATCGTCCGCAGCGGGCCTTTACGCCGCGTGGTCCGCGCGCAGACGGGCCGCGTCCCGAGGGGGGCGAGTCTCGCGGCGAAGGCTTCAAGAAAAAGCCCGGCTGGGCCAAGGCCAAGCCCGCATTTAACAAGTCCGGATCCGGCCGTCCTGGTGGGGGTCGTCCCGGTGGGGGC
>DAITMY010000246.1:0-3570 GCA_036834925.1 Asticcacaulis sp. | reverse complement strand
CTGATCCTAACCCAAGTTTCACAAACAAGGTGCTGAGCGCAGCGAAGCGGAGGGGGATGGCGAAAGTTGCCTGTCTGACACCGGCGTCTCGGGTGGTCGCCAAAGAGCCCCCTCCGTCACGCCTCCGGCGCGCCACCTCCCCGCCGTATCCGGCAGGGAGGAGAGTTTTCCCGACACCCTCGGCGAGGGTCTTTGTTCGGTTCGCAGGAGATCCTCGGGTCTGCGCCCGAGGAGGACGAAAAACACACTAACCCCCTGTTTCTCCTCCCCTTTCCAAGGGGAGGTACCCCGGCACGGGGCGGAGGGGATGCCTTAGGACGACGACAGCCCAATCAAACGCCTGTCACACGCCCGTCATCTTGGCGGCCTATGCCCGAACTATCCCCCCTCTTCCGCCCGAGGCTGTCCCGTGTCCGAAACGCCCCCGAACGCCCCTAAGGCTCCATCGCGCCGCGCCCTGCTGCTCGGGGCCGGTCTGGTCGCTGCCACCCCAACGCTTACAAGCCCTGCCCTTGCCAGCTCCGCCAAACCGCAAACCGGCCCCGCCTTGCCGCCGCCGGAAAGCGACAGCCCCAAGGCCCTGACCCGTATCGCCTTCGGCTCCTGCGCCAAAGAGTCCAAGGCCCAGCCGATCTGGGACGCCATCGCCGCGCAAAAGCCGGACCTGATGCTGATGCTCGGGGATAATGTCTATCTCGACACCCGCGACGTTGCGGTCATGAAGGCCAAATATGCCCAACTGGCTGAAAAGCCGGAATTCCGCCGCTTCCGCGATCAGGTGCCGATCCTCGCCACCTGGGACGATCATGACTACGGCGAAAACGACGCCGGAGCCGACTATCCGATGAAAGCGGCCTCGCGCACCCTGTTCTGCGATTTCTTTGGCGTCCCCGCCGATAGCGCCCGCCGCAGACGCCCGGACGGCATCTATGCCGCCTGCCTGTTCGGCCCCGCGGGTCAACGCGTCCAGATCCTGCTGCCGGACCTGCGCTGGAACCGCACCCCGATCCCCGAGCGCGACTTTAACGGCGCCAAATACGAAGCCTGGGCCACCAAACAGGCCCTGCTGAAAAAGCCTGTCCCCGGCCCCTATGAGCGGACCATGGCTCCGGCGGCCACCATGCTGGGCGAGACCCAGTGGCAATGGCTGGAGGCCGAGCTGCACCGACCGGCTGACGTGCGCATCCTCGCCTCCTCGCTCCAGGTCGTGGCCGACTTCCCCGGCTGGGAGGCCTGGAGCGTCTATGGTCAGGACACCCAGCGCCTGATCCAGGCCATCCGCACCACCCGTGCCGACGGCTTGATCTGTCTGTCGGGGGATACCCATTATGCGGAATTCTCGCGCCTCGATGTGAATGTGCCCTATCCTCTGTGGGACTTTACCTCATCGGGCCTGACCGAGACTTGGCCGGTGTTACCCCCCAATGATCTGCGCGTGGGCGAGGCCTATCGGGACAATAATTTTGGACTGATCACCCTCGACTGGACCGCCCGTACCGTTACCGTGGCCATCCACGACAAGAAGGGTGAGGCCCGCCTCAGCCAGACCCTGCCGCTTTCGACCCTCGCCCATCCCCCCGTCTGCGGCTGACAGGATTAGCGGGGAAAACTGGTCAAAAACTGGTATTCCGGCCTTGATCCGGGCGGGCAATTGCGTATTGTCCGCCTCCCGGCTTGCGTAGGTTCATAACCAAGCCTTGGGCCCCAGTGGCGAAATGGTAGACGCGGCAGACTCAAAATCTGCTACCGCGAGGTGTGTTGGTTCGAGTCCGACCTGGGGTACCATTCCATTGATTTTATTCAACTTTTTATTTTTGCATCACAGCGTCTCATAGGTACGCTGGCGTAAGCATAAACCCTTAAATCGCTTCAATTTTTTACGTTTTAGATCTCTTTTTCCATTCTCACAGGGTATCTGTGATGCGCTAGGGTTTGCATCAGCTTACATCAATCTTACATCAGGCCTTACATCACGAGGCTGTCAAACGAACTTACGCCCCTGGATTGACTCGCGATAACCCAGACGTAAAGATATACTGCACCTGCTCTTTTGGGTAAATCACGAACGAAAACACGGAACCTTTTGCACAAAGTGAAAAATTCAAAATTTGGGCTTTGAGAGTGAGATGGCGCAATCAAGGATCAATCAAGAACTATAACAATAATATTTCATTTTTTAACAAGAATTTATCACAAATCATGATCATCACCTTATTTTAGCTTGACTAATGAGTACCTTAGGTAAAAATACCTATATAAAGGAGATTGCAAATGTCTGAAAATAAAAGACAACTAGAATTAATCTATCAACTTTCCAACGACCTTGGAGTAACATTAGAAATGGGATTTACCCCCCACGAGCTTCGTGAGTTATGGGGCGAAGCCCTCGTAAATCTTGTGGATGCCAAGTGCATTCTAGAGTCCAATGGAATGAAAGCTCCTGATGTTATTGAGAGCGTCACCAGATTAGCCGAATCTGAGTTATCAAGTAAATAATAAAATACAAACTAATTTAGCTATGCCAAATTTCACTCCACTTACGACGCATGCGTTATCATAAAATCTTGGCATAGCTAAAATTAAAGCGCGATATGGTTAATATTAAATCGGACAGATGTGATAGAATCCTCCTCAAAATCTTTATTTGAACAAATTTTCAATCAAGCAATCGCCCCGAGCCCTTTACGTTCCACAAGCGACAACAGCTTTAAACTGGGACCTGCGGGCTGCTTCTGGCCCCGCTCCCATTGGCTAACCGCATCCTTGGACACATTCAGATGGGCCGCGAACACAGCTTGGCTGACCTGTTCGCGCTCGCGCAGACTCCGGATTTCTTCCGCCGTAAAGACACGAATGGGCGTGAGACATTGCGTATCAAACCGCCGCATCGTCGCCTTATCCAGCACGCCCGCATCGTGAAGATCTGCCGCCAGCTCATGAAGACTGGCAGAGACCGGGCTAGTGTAGGTTCTCGTCCGTGCCATTTCGGATCTCCACAAATGCGCCCTTAGCCACAAGGGCGGACATTTGGCTTTCATCTAAAGCCAGCAGGACTGCCGCCAGCTCACGAAAGCCGTCAAGCTCTGCGGGGGTAATGTTCGCCTTGTCCCGCTTACCAAACCCGTGGACGAATAAAGCCCGCGAACCGATACGCAGGAGGATTATCACACGATATCCGCCTGACTTGCCTTGCCCCGGCCGAGCGATCCGCTGCTTGATCACGCCACCACCAAGGTCTGCGTCAACACGGCCTTGCAACGCCGCTTCGACAGCGAGGCACAATGAACGATCCGCCAAACCTTCCTTGCGAGCAAAACGGAGGAACGCTTTACTGGCAAAGACAATCATGAACCCCTCACGCCAAATGAGCGAGCATAAAACTATAGAACTAAGGACTACAAATCAATCCCTCAGCCCCGTCCCCACGGCCTCTGACACCTGACGGAAGCCCTCCGCCTTCAGGCGGCGCTTGAGGCCCGTGCGCAGGCGCGCCACCAGCCCCGGCCCACCATAGACCAGCGCCGAATAGAGCTGCACGAGGTCGGCCCCGGCGCGGATCTTGGCCCAGGC
>DAITMY010000245.1:0-3580 GCA_036834925.1 Asticcacaulis sp. | reverse complement strand
GGCCAGGCTGACCGCATCGACGGCGCAGCGCAGGACCTCAGCCCGGGACATTTTCAGCTTGGCCTCGCGGTGGATCGGGCTGGTAGCCAAAAAGATATGCACCCGACTGCGCTGGGCGGTTTCAAGCGCCCGGGCAGCGGCTTCGATATCGCTGTCCTTGGCTCGGGCGAGGCTGCACACCGTGGCCCGCTGCACCTGTTCGGCCACGGCAGTGATAGCGGCAGCATCGCCCGGCGAGGCGGCGGCAAACCCGGCCTCGATCACATCGACGCGCAGGGCTTCGAGCACACTGGCGACACGCAGCTTTTCCCCGAGGCCCATGCTGAACCCCGGGGCCTGCTCGCCATCCCGCAAGGAGGTATCAAAAATAATGACCCGGTTCGGATCGGTCTGGGGGCTTACGGGGTACATACGCGGACCTCCGGCTCGTGCTGGGCCATGACCGGGGTCGCTGCGGGGGCGCGGCGTTCAAGTCCATAAAGACGGTCGATCTGGCGACCGAGTACGTCGACGTTACGGGTATTGTCCCGCGGGCGCACCCGGACGCTAAGGGCGCGGCGATCCTGACTGGCATCGCTCATCGACAGGCTGTCGATATGAAAGCCCCGGCGCTCAATCAGCCCAAGCAGTCGCAGAAGGGTGCCTTCGCACCGGTCCAGTTCGATGTGCAGGGTGTGGCTCATAACTCAGGCCTCCATCATTTCAGCATTGGATTTGCCTGGCGGCACCAGCGGCCAGACATTCTCGCGGGGATCGATCAGAACGTGCAGAAGGGCAGGGCCCTCTTCGGCCAGCAGCCAGTCGAGACCGGCTTCGACTTCGTGGCGCAGGGTGATGCGGCGGGCCTTGATGCCAAACGCCTCAGCCACGGTGACAAAGTCGGGGTTATCTGACAGGTCGATTTCGCTGTAGTTCTCGTCGTAGAACAACGCCTGCCACTGGCGCACGAGACCGAGCGACGCATTGTCCAGCAGGACTGTCTTCAGGCCGATGTCATAGCGGCGCAGGGTGGCCAGCTCCTGGATGTTCATCATGAAGGAGCCATCGCCCGAGACAGTCACGACCGTGGCGTCTGGCGCGGCCAGCTTGGCCCCGAGACCGGCGGGAAGCCCATAGCCCATGGCCCCGAGACCCCCCGACGTCAGATGGGCGCGTGGTTGGGCAAAGCGGCAATGCTGAGCGACCCACATCTGGTGTTGCCCCACGTCGCAGGCGGCAATAAAGCGGTCGCCCGCCTTTTCCGACAAGCGCTTAAGCAGGCCCGGCGCATAGATCGCTTCACCTGGGGCATCATAGCGGAAGGCATGGGTCTGTTTGGCCTCATCGACCCAAGCCACCCAGTCGCTGATCGCCAGCGGGCCGGGATCAAGGCTGTCGAGCGCCTGTCCCATATCGCCCAAGATGGCGGCATCGGCGGTGCGCAGCTTGCCGACCTCGGCGGGATCAATGTCAAACTGGATCACCCGGGCGTGGGGAGCAAAGGCGTCAAGCTTACCGGTGGCCCGGTCATCGAAGCGTGCGCCCAGCGCGATCAAAAGGTCGCAATCCTGAACGGCCATATTGGCCGCCCGGGTGCCATGCATCCCCAGCATGCCGAGGAATAAGGGCGTGTCGGTGGGCAGGACCCCAAGGCCCTTGAGCGTGGCCACAGCCGGAATGCCGGTGCGGCGGGCAAAATCCCGCACCGCATCGGTGGCCCCGGCCATATCCACGCCGCCCCCTATATAAAGCAGCGGCTTTCGGGCACGCGCAATCAGATCCGCTGCGCGCGCAAGGCTAGCCGCTTCGGGTGCGGGGGGCTGAAAGCCTGGAAAGCTGGCGGTCGCAGCCTGATCGACGACCTTGGCAGCGAGATCCTTGGGCAGGTCAACGAGGACCGGCCCCGGCCGTCCGCTCTGGGCAATATGAAACGCTTCGGCCAGGATCGCCGGGATATCCGCTGCATCCCGGACAAGATAGCTGTGTTTCACGATCGGCAAGGTGATGCCGAGCATGTCCACTTCCTGGAACCCATCGGTGCCCATCAGGCTGGTGCTGACTTGGCCGGTGATGGCCACCATCGGCACACTGTCGAGCATGGCATTGGCAATGCCGGTGATCAGGTTCGTGGCCCCGGGGCCGGACGTGGCCATACAGACCCCGACCTTGCCGGTGACCCGAGCATAGGCATCGGCGGCAAAGGCCGCGCCCTGTTCATGACGCACCAAGATATGGCGCAAGCCCGATCCGGCCAGTGCATCATAAACGGGCATGATTGCGCCGCCGGGATAGCCGAAGACGACTTCTACCCCCAGCGCCTTGAGCGTGGTGATCAGCAAGCGGGCACCGTTCGGGGCATGGCCGGCGGCCGGGGCCGGGGTTTGTCCTTTGGGGGCAAAAGTCGTCTGGGTCATGGGTTTGGTCTCTTTGGGGATCAGGCTTGCGCCGCTTCGGGCTCGGCCGGGGCCGGGCGGTTATTGGCGTCGGTCTGGAGCCAGGCCATGCGCGCCCGAAGGCTGCGGCCTGTGGTCTCGATCCGCTGGTTCAGATCGGCGGCGAGCATGGCGTCATAGCCTTTGCGGCCGGTGGCGTTTTCTTCGATCCAGTTGCGGGCAAACTGACCGGACTGGATGTCGGCGAGCACTTCGCGCATGCGGTCGCGGGTTTCGGCATTGATGACGCGCGGACCGGAAACCAGATCGCCGTACTTGGCGGTTTCCGAGATAAAGGCGTGCATCTTGGCCAAGCCGCCTTCGTACAGCAGGTCGACGATCAGCTTCAGCTCGTGCAGGCATTCGAAATAGGCGATTTCCGGCTGGTACCCGGCCTCGACCAGGGTCTCGAACCCGGCCACGACCAGCTCGGTCGCGCCGCCGCACAGCACGGCCTGTTCCCCGAACAGATCGGTTTCGGTCTCTTCGGCAAAGGTGGTCTGGATCACCCCGCCGGTGGTGCCGCCGATATAGCGGGCATAGGCCAGGGCGCGTTCAGACGCGCGACCACTGGCGTCTTGGGAAACGGCAAACAGCGACGGAACCCCGCGGCCGCGCTGATATTCCCGGCGCACCAAATCGCCTGGACCCTTGGGGGCCACAAGGATCACATCCATATCCGGACGCGGCGTCACCTGGCCGTAGTGAACCGAAAACCCGTGAGCAAACAGGATCGCAGCCCCCTTGGGGGCGTTCGGCTCGATCACGTCTTTCCAGATTTCCGCGTGGGTGAGGTCCGGGGTCAGAACCGCAATCAGGCTCGACTGGCGCACCGCTTCGGCGGGTTCACAGGTGGTCAGGCCATCGGCCTTGGCCCGCTCAGCCCCAGTGCCGCCAGCACGGACACCGACAATGACACGGGCACCAGATTCCTTGAGGTTCAGGGCATGGGCGCGGCCCTGGCTGCCGTAACCGATCACGGCCACGGTTTCGGACTTGAGGGCATCGGCGGCCACATCGGCGTTGGTAAAGACTTTCATGTCAGGCTCCGGAAGAGATCAATAAGAGGATGGGTCGATGGTCACGGCCCCGCGCGAGGCGGAGGAGACAAGGCGGGCATATTTGGCCAAGGCCCCGCGTTCGGTGGGACGGGTTGGCGGGGTAAAGGT
>DAITMY010000244.1:0-3592 GCA_036834925.1 Asticcacaulis sp. | reverse complement strand
GGACCAGAGCGTGAAAATGCGCATACGCTGCATTTCGCTTTGAAGGTATTTCTCAATATATTCAATGCGTTTTGAGTTCCACATCGCCAGCATCACCCACCACTTGACCCGTTGAGTCCATTCAGGATTCTCGACGTGGGCGGTGTTGAACTCCTCTTCCTGGGTACGCATCAGGAAGATGGTATAGTTCTGGGACAGGTCATTCAGGCGGTGCTGGATGCGCGCGCTCAGGTCCTTGGCATTGGCCTGAAAGGTATCGTGCAAGCGGCCGACGTTGATGCGCAAAAAGGCCTGTAGTCCAATAAAGCTCAAGGCGAACATAACCGCAGCAAAAACGCCGAATTCCCAGCCGCCGACTGCGCGCTGATAAGATTCGATATTGGCACCGACAGCCGACAGGATCCCGACGATAAGACAGCCAAGGCTGGCGATCAGTTGGGCGATGCGTTTACGCAGGATATTGTGCTTCTGGTTCTCGTGAACCGTATAGCGATAGGCATTGATATAGGCGCGAATATCTTGGTCGCGTTTGAACTTATCTTCGATAATCGCATCGTGAATATCGATATAATAGTTCCATTTAAACGGATTGGTGTGTTTATATTCTTCTTCGAAGTAGGGGAAATAATCGATATTGTAGCGGAAGTAGTGTTCTAATTCCTCTTTATACTCAAGTGTCGCGTCGTAGTCGGTTTCCTGTTCCGGCAGCGAGGCATTGCCTTCATCGCACAGGCGGTAAAACACGTCCTGTTTTTGCACGAGCGCACGGGCGCGCTGGCGGCGCTCGGCATTGTGAATGGCGGCCTGTACTTCCAAGACGGTTCCCCCGGTAACGCGGACTGATCCCCGGTCATCGCCTTAACCTTATCCGAGAACCGGACTAGGGAAAACTGAATTGCGCGTCAGAAACCGGGGTGCGGGCGGTGTGACGCCCCAAGGTCACACTCGGCCCGTTTTGTTCGCCAGATGGGCGAACTCTCAGTTCATTTCGGCCCGCACGCGGGCGCGCAGCACATCAATCGGGGCAAGGCCCGCGTCGGTCTTGAAGCGCCAATAGGTCCAGCCGTTACAGGCCGGGCTTTGTTCCAGCATCGCCCCAAGCTTGTGGATCGAGCCGGACAGGCTACCGTGGACCAGTGAGCCATCAGCGCGCACGCGGGCAGTCTTTTGGCCGCGCGGGCAATAGAGGGTGTCGCCCGCCCGCAGCAGGCCCGCTTCTACCAGCGCCCCGAACGGGACGCGCGGTTCAGCACGCTTGGAGCCGGTGACTTCGAGGTTTTCCGCCGTGGTCGGGATAACCTTGCTGATCCGCTCTTGGGCGATGCGCACATAGTCGGGGTTCTGCTCAATACCGATGTAATGGCGGCCCAGACGGCGCGCGGCGGCCCCGGTGGTGCCGGTGCCAAAGAAGGGATCAAGCACCACATGGCCCGGCTTGGTGCAGGCCAGCAGCACGCGGTGCAGCAGGGCTTCGGGCTTTTGGGTCGGGTGTGCCTTGGTGCCGGTCTCGTCCTTCAGCCGCTCTTCGCCCGTGCACAGGGCCAGCAGCCAGTCCGAGCGCATTTGCGTGTCTTCGTTGAAGGCCTTCAGCGCATCATAATTGAAGGTGTAGCGCTTTTGGCCCCGGGCCTTGGTGGCCCAGATCAGGGTCTCGTGGGCATTGGTAAAGCGGGTGCCCTTGAAATTGGGCATAGGGTTGCTCTTGCGCCAAATGACATCGTTCATGACCCAGAAGCCCAGATCCTGGATCGCCACGCCGAGGCGGAAGATGTTGTGATAGCTGCCGATCACCCAGATAGCCCCGTCATCGCGCAGCACGCGGCGGCATTCTTTCAACCATTGACGGGTGAACTGGTCATAGGCCTCGAAACTGGCAAACTGGTCCCAGTCATCGTCCACGGCATCGACCTTGGAATTGTCCGGACGCAGTAAGTCGCCGCCGAGCTGGAGATTGTAGGGCGGATCGGCAAACACCAGATCAACGGACTTGTCCGGCAGACCCTTCAGAATCTCGATACAGTCGCCGAGGTGAATGACGTCGGTTTGCAGCATGATCCGGCCCTTTCGATGGGAGAATCAATGGCATGAATCAGTTTGGGTTAAGGAGGCGTTAACGCCCTGACTCCCTTGGACTCTTTGGGAGTCCGGGCGACTCTTTTTTTCAGATTGAGATCATGCCTCGCGCTAAAGCACGGCCTGGACGGTCTTCCAGCTGCGCCGGTGCAGCGGGCAGGGGCCATGGCGGGCGAGGGCGTCCAGATGGGCCTTGGCCTGATAGCCCTTGTGCTTGGCAAAGCCGTATTGCGGCCAAGTCACATCGGCCTCGATCATTACCCGGTCCCGCGCGGTCTTGGCGAGGATCGAAGCGGCGGCGATGCTCAGCGAGCGGCTGTCGCCCTTGACCAGTGGCCAGGCGGGCATGGCCAGTTTCGGGGCGCGGTTGCCATCAATCAGGGCGGCCACGGGCGTGACCTCTAGAGCGGCCACGGCGCGGGCCATGCCGACCATCGTGGCTTCGAGGATGTTGAGGGCGTCGATCTCTTCGGGGCTGAGCATGACCACGGCCCAAGCCTTGGCGCGGGCCTTGATCTCGGGCTCCAGCCGGAATCGAGCCGCTTCGCTAAGGGCCTTGGAGTCGTTCAGGCCGTCGGGAATATCCGCAGGGTCGAGGATTACGGCGGCGACGCTCAGGGGCCCAGCACAGGGACCGCGCCCCGCCTCATCCACCCCGCAGACGGGGCCTGAGTAGCGGGCTTCATGCCTATAATCGGGCAGGCCGGTTTCAGGGGCGGCGAATAGGTCGTTCATTCTCAGCTCTGGCCGCCCAATTCGCGGTGGCGGGGGCAGGTGACAAGGTGGTCATTGACCATGCCCACGGCCTGCATGAAGGCATAGACGATCACCGGGCCGACGAACTTAAAGCCCCGGGCCTTGAGCGCCTTGGACATCTTGCGCGAAATCTCGGTTTCAGCTTGGGCGTCGGCCATGCGTCTCAGCTGGTTCTGGATCGGCTGGCCGTCGACAAAATCCCACAGATAGGCGCTGAAGTCCTCGCCCCGGTCGCGCATGTCGCACCATAGGCGGGCGCTGTTGATCGCGGCATCGATCTTGGCATTAGAGCGGACAATCCCGGGATCAGCCATCAGGCGCGCACGGTCTTCAGGGCCAAAGCGAGCCACGGCCTCGGGGTCAAATCCGGCAAAGGCGGCGCGAAACGCCTCACGCTTTTTCAGGATGGTGATCCACGACAGGCCCGCCTGAAACCCATCCAGCACCAGCTTTTCCCACAGCGCCCGGCTGTCATATTCGGGCACGCCCCATTCGGTATCATGATAGGCGCAATAGAGCGGATCGCTGCCGGGCCAAGGACACCGCAAGGCCGGATCCACGGGCGGGAATGCTGGGTCGTTGGCGGAGGCGGTCATGGGCGGGCCTTTGGTCCATTTCGACGCGATCTTATAGCTGCCGCAGTGTGATGCGGTTCCCTCCGTAAGCCAATGCGGCACGACATTCTTTTCTTCTCCCCCTTGAGGGGGGAGATGTCCGGGGACCGGACAGAGGGGGTGGGTCTTCGCTGAAAGGCGAGAAAAGC
>DAITMY010000243.1:0-3595 GCA_036834925.1 Asticcacaulis sp. | reverse complement strand
TGAAGAGTTTCCCTATGCGGGCTTTTCTCGCACCTATGCCACCAATGATCTGGTGACGGATTCGGCCAATGGCATTTCGGCCATCACCACCGGCGTCAAGACCATTAACGGCGGCATTGGTGTCAATGGCAAGGTGGACGGTAAGGACTGTGGCCAAGCGCTGGCGGCCGAAGTGCGCACCATCGCCGAACTGGCCAAGCTCAATGGCCGCGCCGCTGGGGTAGTGACCAACACCGGGATCACCGATGCGACCCCCGCCGGGGCCTATGGCCATGTGCCGAACCGCGGCTGGCGCACCGATGCTGACCTCAGCCCCGAAGCCAAGGCTCTGGGCTGTAAGGATCTAGCCCGTCAGCTCGTTGAAGCCCCCGAAGCGATCCGCCTCGATGTGGCGCTAGGCGGCGATTATGCCCGTTTTGTGCCCAACAATCCGACGCTGGCCAAGGATGACCTGCGTCAAGGTCGCCGCACCGATGGTCAGGATCTGACGAAGGTCTGGACCCGCGAAACTGGGGCCAAATTCGTCTATACCCGTGAGGATCTGGCCAAGATCGATGCCGCCTCGACCCGCCGTCTGCTGGGCCTGTTTGCGCCGGGCGATATGCCCTCAGTACTCGATGAGGCCAAGTATCCGACCATCCCCACCCTGTCGGACATGACCGCCAAGGCGATTGAGATCCTCAAAAAGGATCAGGACGGGTTCTTCCTGCTGGTCGAGTCCGGCAATATCGACAAGTGGCACCACGTGGGCCGGGCCGAACGCGCCCTGACCGACGTTGAGCAACTGTCGCAAGCGGTGGCCACCGCCGTGGCCATGACCAACCCGGACGAGACCCTGATCCTGATCACCGCCGATCATAGCCACAGCCTGACCCATTCGGGCTATCAGCCCCATGCTGAGCCGATCCTCGGAGCTGCCAAGGATCGCAAGGGCCAGTATGAGCGCGACGAAAAAGGGAATGTTCGCCCTTATCTTACCTATGCCACCGGCCCGGGCGAGCATGTCCACAGCCACGATCTGCCCGAAGGTCTGGATGCGGTTCTGAAGGATAACAACTCAACGCGCCCGGCCCTGTTCAACATGAACAGCGCCAAACACACCGGCGAAGACGTGCCCGTCTACGCTACCGGGCCGCAAGCGCACTTGCTCACGGGCGCCGTGGACTCGACCTTCCTCTATCAGGTCATGCGCCACGCTTTTGGCTTTGCCGAGAAATAAGCCGGGACAACCCATCCACGAAGATCCTGCCCGCGGGGTCAGACACAGTCTGGCCCCGCTTTTCATTACAGGAAATTCATGTGCGTTCGGGCGCAGGCGCATTACCAATAGTGATAACAAGTAACAAAACAGACACCCGGGATCTTATGAAACGCCTCCAGCTTCTGACCACCTGCGCTGCCCTGACAGCGCTGATTGCCACGGCTCATCCGGCCCAAGCGCAAGCGCCCTCACAAAATGGCTATTACCGTTTCCCGGCCCTGCACGGGGATCAGCTGGCCTTTGCTTCGGAAGGTGATGTTTGGCAGGTGTCGGCCAGTGGCGGCCAGGCGCGCCGGATCACCACCCACGCCGACGATGAAAGCCAAGTTCGGATCAGCCCCGACGGGCGCACCCTCGCCTTTGTCGCCAGCTATAACGGCGCGCCGGATGTCTATGTCATGCCCGTTGGCGGCGGCAGCCCGCGTCAGGTGACGTTCGAAACCGGCCGGGTCTGGTTGCAAGGTTTCAGCCAGTCTGGCGAAATCATCTACAGCACCGACAATGTGCCCGGACCGACCGTGACCCGCAATGTGCGGCTCCTCGACATCAATTCGGGCAAGACCCGCACCCTGCCCTTGGCCGATGCCAATGAAGCCTCGGTCGATGAGGCGGGCCAATATGTCTATTTCACCCGCTTTGGCCTCAAGGTCACCGGCGACAACGCCCGTAACTATCGCGGCGGGGCCAAGACCCAGTTCTGGCGCTGGACCCTCGGCAGCACCCAGGAAGCAGTGCGGATGGACCAAAACCTGCCCTGTAACGTCAGCCAACCGGTAGCATCGGGCGGCAAGGTCTATGTGATCTGTGATGCGGGCGGGACCGCCAATCTCTGGTCGGTCAATCCCGATGGCAGCGGGGCGCAACAACTGACCCGTCACAGCGATTATGATGTCCGCAGCTTCAGCCTACATCAGGGCCGGATTGTCTATCAGCACGGGGCGGACCTGCGACTTCTCGACCTCGCCAAGGGCACGGATGCCTTGATCCCGGTGACCCTGGCCTCGGATTTCGAACAGCGCCAGACCCGCTGGCTGCGCAATGCGAGCCGGTTTGCTGAAGCGGCGCTGGCCAGCCTTGATGCGCGCAAGGTGGTGGTGACGGCGCGCGGCCAGATCGCCGTGGCCGCCCCCGGCAGTGTGCGGCGCGTGACCATTGACACCCCCGCTCAAAGCCGCGCGCGCTCGGCGTTGCTCAGCCGTGACGGCAAGACGGTCTATGCCCTGATCGACAAGGATGGCACGAGCGCCGTCTGGGCCTTTCCGGCGGACGGCAGCCCGGGGGGCAAGCAACTGGCGGCCCCGACCCAGGACCACCTGTGGCGCCTGAGCCTGTCGCCAGACGGCAAGTCGCTGGCGCTGGCCGACAAGGGCTCGAAACTCTGGCTGATCGATACCGCGAGTGGCCAGGCCCGCGAGATCGACCAGGCCAAACAGGGCGGCGATAATGCCCATGGGGATCTGAGCTGGTCGCCGGACAGCCGCTATCTGGCCTTTGCCGGAGCCCGCTCCGAGCGCGACCGTAACCGCGCCCAGATCGTGTTGATCGACCGCGACACCGGCCAGAAAGCCCTAGTGACCTCGGATAAATATGATTCCGGCGCTCCCGCCTTCAGCCCCGATGGCCAATGGCTCTATTTCCTCTCGGACCGGACCTTTACCCCCAGTCCGTCCTCGCCCTGGGGCGACCGCAACATGGGCCCGGCGTTTAACAAGCGCACTAAGATCTATGCCGTCTCCCTGACCGGCAAGGGCCGATTCCCGTTCCAGCCCGCCGACGAACTGGCCCCGGAAGCGAAAACGCCGGACGCGAAACCCGCAGACGCGGCCAAGTCCGAGGACAAGACACCCGCCGCCAAGGGCAAGACCCCGGCAGAGGCCCCCAAACCCGCCAGCACCGTGGTCTGGGAAGGTCTCGCTGAGCGCCTCTATGAGGTGCCGCTTCCGGCGGGTAATTATAGCCGTCTCGAAGTCGGGCCGGAGCGGCTTTATGTGCTCGATACCGATGACAGTCAGCCGTTCGTGCGCAACCTGCGCATCGCCGAGCTGACTGCGGTGGCCCCGAAATTCGAGACTCTGTTCCCGGCGGTCAACGGTTTTGATCTGACCGCCGACGGCAAGCGCCTGATGGTGGTCAAGTCGATGTCGGAAGGCCAGATCTATCTGATGGACGCAGTCGCCCGCCGTCCAGAGGACCTCAGCCGCTTTACGGTTCGCCTGTCGGACTGGGGGATTGAGGTTAAACCCGCCGATGAATGGCGTCAGATGTTCCACGATGCCTGGCGGATGCACCAACAGTTTTCCTATGACGCCACCATGCGCGGGGTCGACTGGAATG
>DAITMY010000242.1:0-3602 GCA_036834925.1 Asticcacaulis sp. | reverse complement strand
AAATAATATATCTGACTGTTTTGAATTTGATGGTTTTTCAGCCCTAAATAAAAGGCATTTAACTCAAAAATCTGTTTCCAATAGAGCAAAAATGATTGGGTCGCTTATATCAAGTGGTTTTTTAGTTTTAGATTATTACGATTTGAAATTGAATACGGTCTATGATATTTTGCTGAATATATATTGGAAAAAAGATATTTTATCTTTTTCATTTTATCCTGATGAATTGTATCTTGGTTACATTGATAAAATTGATGTTTCTACGGATACATTTTGGGCCTCTTGTATAGACGTGGATGGTTCTAGGTATCCAGAATTGGATGAGTATTATATTTCTAAACTGACGTTGATAAATTTCGGCAGACGTTATGAACGCGCCTACCATCAATATGATTTGGCCCAGAGGGCAGTAACGTTGCGACCTTAACCTATTCGCTGACCTGCTCATTCATCACTATCAGGCCGTGTTTCAGGCGATTCTAGGTCTCTTGGGTCCGCATCATAGTCGATCAGATCCCCCGGCTTGCAGTCAAGCACATAGCAGATCCGGGCCAGGGTCTCGAACCGCAGGCCCCGGACCTTGCCGGTGCGAAACAGGCTGAGCTGGGTTTCAGACAGGCCGATGCGGGCGGCCAGATCCCGGGCCCGGATCTTGCGCCGGGCCATCATCACATCAAGGGTTACGCGTACGGGCATGGTCAGCCCTTGCCGGGTTCAGACAAAACTGTCGAGCTCCGATTGCAGAGTTTTACCCAGCCGGGCCAGCACAAACAGGGTGGCCCCGATCAGGCCAATGGTCAGGTCCGCCACGGTGATCTTGAACAGGATCCCGTAAAAGCCCCGGAAGTCCATCTCGGACCAGTGCATCAGGGTGGGCTGGAGGATCAGGGCGGCCGCCGCGCCCCAGACAAGGTTGGATCCCACATCCCGAAGTCCGGTCTGGACCGCGTCCTGAAAGGCTTCGCCGCGGCTGATGCGCATTAGCACCTCGGAGGCGGACCACAGGGCCGTCAGATATAGGATGGGTGCGATCAGGCTGATCCAGAACGGTGGCAAGGCCATGGCGAGGAACAGGGCCGATTGAAGGCCAACCCAGTTCATGGGGGGCAAGGCCTCTGTGATGGCCAGCGCTTTTTCGCGCAACAGGCCCGTCAACAGCACAAGCGTTATGATTTTAAGCCCGATGGACAGGGTCCGGGCCTGGTCCGGCAAGGTCATGGGTCCCTCCGCGTTTTTTAGCTAAGGGCACTATAATTTTAAATTAGACTTAAAACAAGAGGGCCTTTACGCCGCCAGCCCCACCGTCAGGGCCGCGCCCAGAAGGCCGATCAGCACTGGCAGCCATAGCAACCGTTCGGCCTTGGAGGGGGTGAGGATGTGCAGTACGACGCCCAGCGCCAACCAGGCCGGGACCAGCCAGAAGCTCCAGACCGGTAAGTGCAGCAGGGCCACAAGCGGCCCGTCCGGGTCCACCAACCCGGCCCGTGCGGCGACCAGTCCCAAAAGTCCGATCAGCAGCAAGGCCGAGACTCCGGCGCTGATGCGGCCCTCCATCGGCAGACGCCCCGGCCAGCGCCCGCCCATGGTCAAGTGCCCCCAGGGCGCTCCGGCGATCATGGCCAAGTGAAAGGCGCACACAAACGCCGTCAAAAGGGCATAGACCCCAAAGGCGATCATTGGCACGGGTGTGACCCCAGCCAGAGAAAAGCTCGTATCCATATGGGGTCCCCCTCCGTTTGGCCCCGTCAGGGTGTCGCAGAACCGTGGTGCTTTTACGGCAGGCTCAGTGCACAACGCCCCCATTGCCTTTTGGGCTGGGAGGCCTATTTTGATCCATGGCGGGTCGTGCTGTGGCTCGCGTGATGCACACCTCTATCCTTCTGACCTTAATCTCTTAGAACGGGGGCTGTCCCTGTTTGAGCCCGTGGGCTCTGACACATGGCTCCCACCTGACTTGTCAGGTCTGAGTGGATTGAAACGCTGCACACGGTTCTTCATGGCGCCGCCACCCTTTTCCTGATTTTGGACGCTATTTCCCCATGTCTTCCCGGTCATCTGCGGTTCTGGTTCGCTATGCGGGCGCAGAGGCGGCGCACAGCCCGGCGTTTCGGGCGCTGTTGGCGCTTTATCACGCGGCGATCCCGGCGCGCGAGCGGCATCCGGATGCGCGGATCGTCGGGCTGTTGACCCGCGACGATTGCCGGATCTGGGGTCTGAAAGACGCGGATGCGGACGGCGCCTTGCTCGGGTTTGCCATTGTCTATGTCCCGCCTGTGAGCGGGGGGCAACGGCTGGCGTTGCTGGAATATACGGCGGTGGATCCGGCGCGGCGCGGGGGCGGACTGGGCGGCATGCTGCTGGCGGCGGTGGCCGAGGCAACCCTCGCGGAGGGGGCACGCCTGCTGGCCGAGGTTGAGGATCCCCGCGAGCCGGGCATTGCCGAAGATGAGCGTGCGATGCGCCAGCGTCGCCTGCGGTTCTATCAGCGTCTGGGCTGGGGCTGGATCCGGGATCTCGACTATGTCCTGCCGCTGGTGTCGGCGGATCCCGATACGCCGCCCCCGGCGATGATCGTGCTCGACAGCCAGCCTGAGGCCCCGCTTCGACGGGCAGAGCTGGGAGTCGGGTTCGAGCTCTGGTTCACGCAGGTCTATGCCTGTGCGCCCGAGGATCCCCGGATTGCCGCCATGCTGTTGCCGCTAGCGGATCCGGTGTCGGTGGGGCCTTTGTCGGAACTCAGCGCGCACGGGACGGCGGGATGATCGACAAGGCCGCCCTGCGCAAAGCTCTGATCGCCGCCCGAAAACAGGCGGCGGCAGCCAATCCCCTGGCGGGGCTTACCCTGGCGGCCCAGGTGCCTGCTTCGGTGTTTCCGGCCAAGGGGGCTGTGGTGGCTGGATACTGGCCTATTCGCGGCGAGATCGACCCGCGCCCGTTGATGCAGCGGTGCGCGCGGCTGGGCCTACGGCTGGCCCTGCCGGTGACGGCACCCCGGGGGGGGCGGGGGGCCGATGGTGTTCAAGGCGTGGGATTTCGATATGCCGCTCTCGCCCGGATCCTTTGGGGTGCCCGAGCCCGACCCGTCGGCGCCCTGTCTCGAGCCGGATCTGGTGCTGGTGCCGCTGGTCGGGGTGGACGCGGCGGGCCAGCGGCTCGGCTATGGCGCGGGGCAATATGACCGCACGCTCGCGGGCCTTCGGGCACAAAAGTCGGTGTTTGCGCTTGGATTGGCGTGGTCTGTGCAAGAAACCGACGCGATCCCGACCGAACCCCACGATCAACCCCTTGACGCGCTGGTGACGGAACGGGCTTTTAGGGTTTTTCGTGGCCCGCGCTGAGGGTTCAGCGCGGTTTGAAAGGGTTTTCATGCGGTTTGCGTTTTTCGGGGATGTGGTAGGCCGGTCGGGCCGGGATGGTCTGGCGGATCATCTGCCTGCGTTGCGGCGAGACCTCGATCTGGAGTTTGTGATCGTCAATGCCGAGAACGCGGCCTCGGGGTTTGGGATCACTGAAAATACCGCGCGGGAGCTGTTTGAAGCCGGGGCCGATTGCCTGACGCTTGGCAACCATGCCTGGGACCAGAAAGAGGCCCTGACCTATAT
>DAITMY010000241.1:0-3607 GCA_036834925.1 Asticcacaulis sp. | reverse complement strand
GCCATAGCCTGCTGGGGTTGGGCGGCCAGGGCCAGAACGGCGGCGGCAGCCGTGGAGAGTAAAATGCGCATGACGTTTCCTGAGGTAGGGTTATGAGCTTTGAGAACTCTTATTGTGACAAGAGAGACTATGGCCCCCTTCCTCGAAGGCAAGCGATGATTCGCGTTCGCTTTATGAATTTCCTGTAAGGTCTGACTTCGGACAGAAAAACGGCTATATCACCGGCATGTCCCGCCCCTATCTCAAGATGAATGGCCTCGGGAACGACTTCGTGGTCGTCGATGCCACCCGTGAGCCGTTTACCCCGCGTCCTGACCAGATCCGCCAATGGAGCCACCGGGAAACCGGCATTGGTTTTGACCAACTGATTGCGATCGAAGCCTCTGCGTCGGCGGATGCCTTTATGCGCGTCTGGAATGCCGATGGGTCGGCGGTCGAGACCTGTGGCAATGCCCTGCGCTGTGTCGGTAAGGTGCTGATGGATGAGAGCCGTCACGAACGGGTCCGTATCGACACCCTTGGCGGGCCGACGTTTGCGTTTTTGGCTGATGGCGGACAGGTCAGCGTCGACATGGGCCGCCCGCGCCTCGACTGGTCTGAAATCCCGCTGGCGGAAGCGATGGACACCCGTAATATCGAGCTGCAGGTCGGGCCGATTGATGCGCCGCTCTATCACACGCCGGGCGCGGTCAGCATGGGCAACCCCCATGTGGTGTTCTTTGTTGAGAATATGGACACCGTCGATGTAGCCCGCACCGGCTCGCTGATCGAACACCATCCTCTGTTCCCCGAAGGGGTCAATGTCGAGTTCGTCCAGGTTCTGGCTCCGGATCACTTGCGTATGCGGGTGTGGGAGCGCGGGGCCGGGATCACCCGCGCCTGTGGCACCGGGGCCTGCGCCTCGTTGGTGGCGGCAGCGCGCCGGGGGCTTTCGGCCCGTGCGGCCAAGGTTGAGATGGACGGGGGGCCGCTCTGGATCGAGTGGCGCGAGGCCGATGATCACGTGATCATGACCGGCCCAGCCAGCCTTGATGGCGCGGGCGTGCTATCATGAGTTCAGAACCCGTTGAAAACCCCAGCGTGTCCGGCGGGGAAGCGGTCTTGCCGCCCGTCCAGATCTCGGGCGATGGGTCGCTGGATGTGGTCACCTTTGGCTGTCGTCTCAATGCCTATGAGTCCGAGGTGATGCGGACCCGGGCGCGCGAAGACGGGCTTGAAGACGCGATTATCTTCAACACCTGTGCCGTGACCAACGAGGCCGTGCGTCAGGCCCGCCAGGCGATCCGCCGCGCGCGCCGTGAGCGCCCGGACGCCCGGATCATTGTCACCGGATGCGCCGCCCAGACCGACCCGACCGCCTTTGCCGCTATGGCCGAGGTCGATCAGGTGCTGGGCAATGCCGACAAGACCCGTGCCGGGGTCTATAAGCTCACCCCCGAGACTCCCCGGGTGCTGGTCAATGACGTGTTTTCGATCCGCGAGACGGCGGGGCACCTGATTGACGGGCTCAAAGACCGGGCGCGGGCCTATGTCGAGGTCCAGAACGGCTGTGATCACCGCTGTACATTCTGCATCATCCCCTACGGCCGGGGTAATTCGCGCTCCGCCCCCGCCGGGGAAGTGGTCGGACAGATCCAGCGGCTGGTGGCTCAGGGCTATAACGAAGTGGTGCTGACCGGGGTGGATCTGACCAGCTGGGGGACGGATCTTCCGGCAGAACCTAAGCTCGGCAATCTCGTGACCCGGATCCTCAAGCTCGTGCCGGACCTCAAGCGGCTTAGGCTGTCGTCGATCGATGCCGCCGAGATTGATGACGACCTTCTGCGGGCCTTTGCGGACGAAGAGCGGCTGGCGCCCTATCTGCACCTGTCGCTGCAGCACGGGGATAATCTGATCCTGAAGCGGATGAAGCGCCGCCACATGCGCGAAGATGCCATCGCGCTCGTTGAGCGGGTGCGAGCGGTGCGTCCGGACGTGGCCTTTGGTGCGGATCTGATCGCCGGATTCCCGACGGAAACCGAGCCGATGTTTGAGAATACGCTGCGGCTGGTGGACGATTGCGATCTGGCGTTCCTGCACGTCTTTCCCTACAGCGCCCGGCCTCAGACTCCGGCAGCCAAGATGCCGCCTGTGCCGGGGGATATGATCCGCGCCCGGGCCGAGCGCTTGCGGGCTAAGGGAGCCGAGGGCCTCGTGCGTCACCTTGAGCGCCAAGTCGGCCGGACTGTCCTAGCGGTGGTCGAAAAGGCCGGATTTGCCCGGGCACCGGATTTTACCGAAATCAGTTTTGAGGGCGATGCGGAACCCGGCAGCCTGATGGCGCTGCGTGTGATCGGCCACAACGGAAAACGAGCTGTGGCGGTTGCAGCCGAGGTCAGCTAAGGCTTTATGATGACGGACACGACACCTAAAAAAGGCTGGTTTCAGCGGCTGACCGATGGCTTGTCCCGCTCCTCGCGCCAGATGGGCGAGCAAGTGGCGGCGGTGCTCGGGGTCAAGAAGACCCTTGATCAAGATACGCTCGATGCGCTCGAAGAGCAGCTGATCGAGGCGGATCTGGGTCCGGCTGCGTCCGCTCGGATCATTGCTCGAATTGCCAGCGCGAAATTTGGCCAAAATGTCACCGATGAGGACATCAAAGGCCTGCTGGCGGACGCCGTGACTGAAGAGCTTCTGCCACGTCAGGCGCGCTTTAATCCCGAGGCCGGACCCAAGCCCTATATCGTGCTGTTTGTCGGGGTGAATGGCTCGGGCAAGACCACGACGCTCGGCAAGATCGCGGCCAAGCTGGTCAGCGAAGGCAAGTCGGTGATGGTGGTGGCGGGCGATACGTTCCGGGCCGCCGCCGTTGAGCAGCTCAAGGTCTGGGCTGAGCGCGCCGGCGCACAGTTCGAAGGCCGTCACACGGGGGCCGATGCCGCCGGTCTGGCCTATGACGCCGTTGAAAAGGCACGGGCCGAAAACATCGATGTGGTGCTGATCGACACGGCAGGGCGTCTTCAGAACAAACAGACTCTGATGGACGAGCTGCTGAAGATCGTCCGTGTGATCAAAAAGATTGATCCGGATGCGCCGCACGATACGCTTTTGGTGCTGGATGCCACCGTGGGCCGCAATGCCTTGAGCCAGGAACAGATCTTTGGGCGCACGGCGCTCGTATCAGGTCTTGTGATGACCAAACTCGACGGAACGGCGCGGGGTGGGGTGCTGGTGCCTGTGGCTCAGGCATCGGATGCGCCCATCATGCTGATCGGGGTCGGCGAGGGCATCGACGATCTTCAACCCTTTGACGCCCGGGCGTTTTCACGCTCGCTCGTTGGTCTGGAAAGCGCCTGATATGTCTCACAAACCCGATTGGATCCGCACTGCGACGGATTTTGGTCCGCCGCTGATCTTTGGACTGACCTATTTCATCACCAAGGATTTCATGAAGGCGACTGTGGCCATCGTGATCGCCTCGGCCATTGCCTTGACGGCGGCCTGGCTGATCCAGCGCCGCTTTGCCCTGCTTCCGGCCCTGGCGGCGGGGGCGGCGATTCTGTTTGGGGCGCTGACGCTGATCTTTCAGGATGAGACCATCCTGAAGCTCAAGGTCACGATCATGAAC
>DAITMY010000240.1:0-3646 GCA_036834925.1 Asticcacaulis sp. | reverse complement strand
GGCTTTAATTTTGGTTTCAACCAAATATACACACATAAAATATCTGAAAATAAAATTATAAAGTATACTACAGCTTACAGAAAGTATATTTTTGAATCTGCGTCACTCGAAGACGGCATATTGTATTTCAATAAAAATGATAACACAGATGGAAATACTTATATTTTATCAGTAGTATATGAGTCAAAAAACAAAAGTAACGAAACAGAAATTGGATCAAATTTAGAAATAGATCAATATAATACAAAGAAACAATTTAATTCAAATGTTAACAATTTTAATTATACAAGTTATAATTTATACTCTTATATCACGCACCAGTTCGCTAATAACAATATAACATTTTTGCCTGGCATCGGACTTGATCTAAGAGGATCCACATTCAAAAGTAACGGTCCCACACCTGATGATATTCATATTACAAGGCTATTACCGTCACTCCACGTCAAACGCGCTCTAGGAAAAACAGGATCTCTCAGCTTAAATATAAGTATGAAAAATGATATTAATGACTATAGATTAGAAAATCTGGATCCGCGTATTGTTCAATTGGGCTTGAGAAATTTTTCTCAAGGCAATTCAGAGCTTAAGTTACCGCGCCGCCGCACGACTGAATTGCTGTATGAAACAAGCAACAAAAATGGATCACTGACAATTCAAGCGTTCAATCGACGCATTCGAAATAGAATTTTTAATAATCTTGACATTCTTAATGACAATAATAATTCAATCCTCGCTCAAACTTTAAATATGCGACTTCACGAAACAACGGGCACGGATATAACATACAAATACAAAGGTATAAAAAATGCAATTATTACACTCAATATTAATCATAGATTTTTAAATCTGGATGCATCTGCAAAAAAGGAAAATTATAGGGTTAGAAAGCATATCACGGATTTAAAGTTTAATATAGATTATAATTTAAGTAAAAATGACAGCCTCTTTGTTATGGCCCAATATTCAGGCCGTGAATATGGAATTAATTTTGAATCCGATCCCCGTTTTTCAACAAGTGTAAAGTTTACTCGGAACTTAACTGATAAATCTTCTTTCAGCATCGAGGCTCTGGACTATCTGGCAAAGGACTCACGCAGAATAGAACGTGATACCGACCGGTTTCGTAGTGTCACCACGACGGATCGCCCCCTTCGCAGCATCCGCCTCTCCCTGTCGCGGCGGTTCTGATCGCCCCCCCCCGCATTGACTCCGCATTGACTCTGGCGGGCTTCGGCGGCATAAGGCCGCTCTTCTGGCGCCAGTGCGAGCTGCGCCTCTACCGTCACGACCCCGGCCTTCCAATATGCGAAGGGTCCATCCGGACGAGGACGGCGAGGACCCCCGTCGATGTGATCATCCACGGGGGCTGATCGCGTTTGGCCATAGGGTTTGAGGCATGTTCGACACACTGAACGACAGATTGTCCGGCATTTTTGACCGGCTCGGCGGGCGCGGCGTCCTTTCGGAAAAGGACGTGGACGCGGCCCTGCGCGAGGTGCGCATTGCCTTGCTTGAGGCGGATGTGGCCTTGCCCGTGGTCAAGGACTTCATCACCCGCGCCAAGGAAAGCGCTACCGGCGAGGCGGTGATCCGCGCGGTCAAGCCCGCCGATCAGGTGGTCAAGATCGTCTATGACGGCCTCGTTGAGATGCTGGGCGGCGATGAGCCGGTTCCGCTGAACCTCAACGCCAATCCGCCGGTCGTATTCCTGATGGCCGGTCTTCAGGGGTCGGGGAAAACCACCACCACGGCCAAGCTGGCCCTGCGCCTGACCCGTCAGGACCGCAAAAAGGTCATGATGGCCTCGCTCGACACCCGCCGTCCGGCGGCGATGGAGCAGCTGAAATTTCTGGGTGAACAGATCGGCGTCGACACCCTGCCGATCGTGGCTGGGCAATCCGCCGTCGAGATCACCCGCCGGGCGTTGTCGGCCTCGAAGCTTCAGGGCTATGACGTCCTGATCCTCGATACCGCCGGGCGCACCACCCTCGACGAAGCCTTGATGAACGAGGCCGCCGAGATCGCGCGCCTGGCCGAGCCGACCGAAACCCTGCTGGTGGCCGACAGCCTCACGGGCCAAGATGCCGTGCGCACAGCGGCGGCCTTCCATGCCCGCCTGCCGCTCACGGGCCTGATCCTGACCCGCGCCGATGGCGATGGGCGCGGCGGGGCCATGCTGAGCATGCGCGCCGTCACTGGCTTGCCGATCAAGTTCCTCGGGGCCGGGGAAAAGACCGATCAGCTTGATGTCTTTGACGCGCGCCGGATCGCCGGGCGCATTCTCGGCCAGGGGGACATTGTCGCCCTGGTGGAAAAGGCGGCTCAGGACCTTGATGCCGCCAAGGCCGCGCAAATGGCCAAGAAGCTGGCCAAGGGCCAGTTCGACCTCGATGATCTCGCCGACCAGCTGCGCCAGATGCAGCGCATGGGCGGCATGGAAGGGATTATGGGCCTGTTGCCCGGGGTCCAGAAGGTCAAGAAACAGATCTCGGACCTCAGCCTGTCCGACAAGATGTTCGCCCGTCAGATCGCCATTATCGGCTCGATGACGAAACAGGAACGCAAGAAACCCGATATCCTCAATGCCTCGCGCAAACGCCGTGTTGCCGCCGGGGCGGGTGTGGATGTCGCTGAAATCAACCGCCTGCTCAAGCAGCATCGTCAGATGGCCGACGCCTTCAAGATGATGAGCAAGAACGGGGGTAAGGGTCTGGCCGGTATGGCGCGGATGATGGGTTTGCCGGGCATGGGTCCCGGCGCGATGGACCCGGCGCGTCTCAAGGCCCTTGGCGGCGGGAAACTGCCTGTTGATGAGGCCAATTCCGGCAATCCGCTTCAGATGCCCGGACAGATCCCGGGCCTTCCGCCGGGGGCTCTGCCGCCGGGTCTGGGCGGGCTCCCGCAACCCCCGAAAGGGCTGGGCGGTCTTCCGGGCCTGCCTGGCTTTAAACCGAAAAAATAACCTTTAACGACCAAGGACCTGACATGCTGAAAATCCGCCTGTCCCGTGGGGGCTCCAAGAAGCGCCCGTACTATCACATCGTCATCGCCGACGCCCGTGCGCCGCGCGACGGCCGCTTCCTGGAAAAGGTGGGCGCCTATAACCCGCTGCTGGCCAAGGACAACGCTGACCGCGTCGTGCTCAAGACCGAGCGCATCGCCGAGTGGCTCAAGAAGGGCGCCCAGCCGACCGAGCGCGTGGCGCGCTTCCTCGGCAATGCGGGCCTGATCCAATGGCAGCACGGCAACAACCCGCAAAAGGGCACCCCAGGCAAGAAGGCCCAGGAGCGCGCCGCCGAGCGGGCTCAGCGCGAACAAGACCGGATCGAAGCCGAAGCCGCCGCTAAGGCCGAAGCTGAAGCCGCTGCCGCTGCCGCCAAGGCCGAAGCCGAGGCTGCTGCCGCGGCTGCAAAAGCTGAAGCCGAAGCCGCTGCCGCTGCGCCAGCCGTTGAAGAGGCTCCGGTCGCGGCTGAAGAAGCTCCGGCTGCGACTGAAGACGCTCCGGCGGCTGACGAGTCGACCCAAGGCTAATCGCCTGCGCGACGGTTTGACCGCTTTACCCCGGTCCGGGTTTGCCCCCGGGCCGGGGTTTTGTCATGGTTATGCCCCACCCCTCCGACTCTGCCCCTTTACGACCTGAGAC
>DAITMY010000239.1:0-3670 GCA_036834925.1 Asticcacaulis sp. | reverse complement strand
ATGATGACCGCGCGCGGCGTGCCGACCATCTATTATGGCGACGAGCAGGGCTTTGTGTCCGACGGCGGGGATCAAGACGCCAGAGAAACCCTGTTTGCCAGCCAAGTCGCCGTCTATAACGACAATGACCTGATTGGAACGGACCGGACCACGGCTCAGGACAACTATAATCCCGATCATCCGCTTTATCGGGCGATCCGTGAGCTCAATGACCTGCGAAAGTCTTCTGTGGCCCTGCGACGGGGGCGCCAGATCGTGCGCTATTCTGATGAAAAAGACGGTCTGCTGGTCTTCTCCCGTTTTGATGCCCAAAGCGGCGAAGAGGTGGTGGTGGCGATCAATGCGACCGACAAGGCGCGCGTCCATAATACAATCGTCAACCCGGATGCCGTTGGCTTTGAAGCTATGCGTGGGACCTGTGCCCCGGCTGTGTCCGTCCCTGGCAGCTATGCCCTGAGTGTGGCCCCGCTGGACTATGTCGTGTGTCGGACCCGAAAGGCGGCGTCTTAATGCTGCAATCTCGTCCCGTGTATGACACAGCCACTGAGGCTGAAGCCCATGACCAAGCGGAAGATCTGGCTTGGTGGAAAGGCATGGCGATTTACCAGATCTATCCGCGCAGTTTTGCGGACAGTAATGGCGATGGCATAGGAGATCTCAAGGGGATTTCTGACCGCCTCGATTATGTGGCCGACTTGGGTGTCGATGGGGTCTGGATTTCGCCGTTCTTTGTCTCGCCGATGCGGGACTTTGGTTACGATGTCGCCGATTTTTGCGATGTCGACCCGATCTTTGGTACGCTCGCGGACTTTGATGCCTTGCTGGCCAAGGCCCATAGCCTTGGGCTTAAGGTCCTGATTGATCAGGTCTATTCGCACACTTCGGATCTGCATCCCTGGTTTGCTGAAAGCCGGTCAAGCCGCGATAACCCCAAAGCGGACTGGTATGTCTGGGCGGATCCAAAGCCTGATGGCTCGCCCCCCTCGAACTGGCAGAGCGTGTTTGGTGGCCCGGCATGGGAGTGGGATGCCCGCCGGTGTCAGTATTACCTGCATAACTTTCTGACGTCTCAGCCAGATTTGAATTTGCATAATCCCGAGGTCCAGGATGCGGTTCTGGAAGTCGCGCGCTTTTGGCTTGATCGGGGCGTGGATGGGTTCCGACTTGATGCTTTAAATTTCAGCATGCACGACCTGTTGCTGCGCGATAACCCCCCTTCGGGGATCAGCCCCCAGCAGGCTACGCGCCCGTTCGACATGCAAAAACATGTCTACAATCAGTCGCACCCCAGTATTGTTCGCTTGATCGAACGGATACGGGCCCTGATCAATCTCTATCCGCATCGCTTTACGGTCGCTGAAGTGGGGGGGCCGGATCCGATCGGCGAGATGAAGGCGTTTACCCACGGGGATATCCGGCTCAATTCCGCCTATAACTTTGACTTTCTTTATGCCCAGACGCTGAAGCCGGAAACGGTGGTTCGCTCTCTCAGCCAATGGAGCGAAGACCCCGAAGAGGGCTGGCCCTCTTGGGCGTTTTCCAACCATGATGCGCCCCGGGCTGTCACCCGTTGGGGTTCACCCCAGACCCGTTTGGAGTGGGGCCGCCTCAGCCTGATGATCTTGTTGGCGCTTCGGGGCAATGTGTTCCTTTATCAAGGGGAGGAGTTGGCTCTGCCCCAGGCTGAGGTCGCGTTCGAGGACCTGCAGGATCCGGAAGCGATTGCAAACTGGCCCCGGACCTTGGGTCGCGATGGGGCCAGAACGCCCATGCCTTGGGTAAAGGAGTTTGTGCACGCAGGCTTTTCGACGGCTAAGCCTTGGCTTCCTGTTGATCCGCAGCACCCGAACTTAGCAGTCGATCAGCAAATTGCGGACCCTCTGTCGCAGCTGCTGTTCACACGTCAAGCCTTGCGCGTCCGCAAGACTCTACCGGCCTTACTGACGGGAACGCAGCACTTCGTTGAAGCGCCTGAAGGAATTCTGGCGTTCTGGCGGGACAATGGTGGACAATCTATCCTCTGTGTCTTTAACCTGACGGAAGAAGAAAAGACGATGGCACTTCCCGAGGCGCCGGGCTGGTCCGTGGTTCTGGCCAGTTCCAACGCCGCTGCAGAAGGTTTCGGCCTTGGGAAGATCGCCCCCCTATCCGGGGGCTGGCTCGTATCCTGCTAAGGCGGGATAGGATGTCAGATCAGGGCAATAGGGGCAGGGATGATACAGATGTTGGTCGGGGATATTGGCGGCACCAATGCGCGCTTTGCGCTGGCGGACCTTATGGGGACCGGCGAAGTCATCTTGCATGACATCGAAAAAATCCCGACGGCTTCGCATGCGGATTTTGAAAGCGCCCTGTCGGACTATCTTGGCCGTGTTGGTGGGCGTCCGGCCCTCGCGTCCTTCGCTTTGGCAGGGCCTGTCGTCAATGGCAGTGTCCGGCTGACCAATTGTGATTGGGATGTCTCGGCGGTCGCGATCCGAACCCGGTTTGGGATGGAAGCGCGCATTGTCAATGACTTTGCCGCCATGGCCCGGGGGGTGCTGGCCCAGGGCCCAGACGCGTTTGAAACGCTTATCCCGGGAACGCCCTATCTGGGTGCGCCCGTTGTGGTGCTCGGTCCTGGCACAGGGCTTGGTCAGGCGCTGGTTCTGCCAACCCATGGAGACTGGACCGTCTTGCCGACCGAAGGCGGGCACAGGGCGTTTGCTCCGCGTAGTGACGAAGAGCGGGCGGTGCTGGCTTGGCTACAGGCTCGCCATGGCTACATTTCATTCGAGCGGGTGGTGTCGGGTATGGGGCTGGAAAACCTCTATCAGGCCCTGTGTGCCCTGCGGGATCAACGCGCGGTTTTCCATCAGGCCCCTGAGATCTCTGCTGCCGCTGTATCCGGATCCGATGCCTGTGCCGTGGCGTCGGCCCAAATGCTGGCTATGATCCTAGCGACCTTTGCGGGGGATGCCGTGCTGTCAACCGGTGCCCGGGGCGGGGTGTATATTGCGGGCGGCGTGGCCGAGCACCTTAGCCCGTTCCTGCGAGGACAGGCCTTTGCCGAGCGGTTCCACGAGCGCGGTCCGATGTCACCGTACTTGGCCAATGTGCCTGTTTTGCGCAGCCTTGATGGCCATGCCGCGCTCATGGGGGCGGCCTATTTGATGGCTCAGGCCTGAGCGGATCAGGCCGCTTTGTTGTCCGGTTTTTCTAGGTCAAAGGTCGGGGTGGTGTCGTATTCCTTGCCCTTCCATCCGCCTGTGGCCTTGACCAGCCGCGCATAGGCAACCTTCAGCGCTTCAAGCGGCAGATTGCGGGCATCGATGTCGGGCTTGAGCCCATGGCGCCGACGCAACACGCCGTTGGCATAGAGCACATTGGCCCGCCAGAGCGCAGTCGGGGTCATGAACTCGGTCGAGACCGAGACATTCATCATCGGCCCATTGGTAATGCGATGCGGCCCATTTTGGGGCCAGGTCAGCATTTTGCCGGGGGTCAGGGTGACGGTGGCGGCATCCTTGTCCCAGTCGGGATTAAAGGGGATTTCTTCTTCCTGTTCTTTGAGTACCACGCTCTCGAACAAGGCGTTATCGACAAACGGCGGCTTGGGTTGCCAGGCACGGACCGTTTTTTCGCCGCGCATTTGCCATAGCATCACCAGCGGTACATCAAAGTGATAGAG
>DAITMY010000238.1:0-3687 GCA_036834925.1 Asticcacaulis sp. | reverse complement strand
ATACCGAAAAGGTCAGCACCGCTATGGCTCGGGTCCGGGCGGCTGAGCTTGAGGGCCGCGCGCGTTCAGAAGCCAACCTGATGGCGACGCTCGCTAAGCTCTCACCGGAGGGACGGCAGAAGGTTGCTCCGGCTTTATTGCTCAGGAAACGTGACCGCTCGGACGCCGCTTCGACGGAGGGACACAAGGGGCCCGACGATCGCCCCGGACTTTAGCAATTTCGCAGTCCGGATTTAGAATTTGTCGCGTGATCTTTTGCAACGGAATCGGCAGAAAGAGACAGACCCGGAGCGTCTGCGCTCCTTCTGACCGACCGGAGACCGCGTATGTCCGAGACCGTTGCTGCCGCTGCCTATGATGCCGCCCGTTATGCCCGCACCGGGCGCGGACAGATCTACGACTCGGTGCTCGACACGATCGGCAATACCCCCCTTGTGCGCCTGCCGCGCCTGTCGGCGGAGCTGAACCCCAAGGGGACGGTTCTGGCCAAGCTGGAGTTCTTTAACCCGCTGGCCAGCGTTAAGGACCGGATTGGCGTGGCCATGATCGAGGCGCTGGAACAATCCGGCGCACTCAAGCCGGGCGGGACGATTATCGAGCCCACCAGCGGCAATACCGGGATCGCCCTGGCCTTTGTCGCGGCCGCAAAGGGCTATAATTTGACGCTGGTTATGCCAGAGTCGATGTCAATCGAACGGCGCAAGATGGTGGCGCTGCTGGGGGCTAAGCTGGAACTGACCCCCGCAGAACAGGGCATGCGCGGGGCGGTGGCCCGGGCCAAGGATCTGGCGACCCAGATCCCCGGGGCCGTCATCCCGCAACAGTTCGAAAACGAAGCCAACCCAACGATTCACCGGGTTTCAACCGCCGAGGAAATCTGGGCCGATACCAACGGGTCGGTGGACTATGTGCTGTCGGGTGTTGGCACGGGTGGGTCGATCACCGGCATTGGCCAGGCGCTGAAAGCCAAGAAACCCTCGGTTCGCATGATCGCCATCGAGCCTGAGGCCTCGCCAGTGCTGTCGGGCGGCGAGCCCGGGCCGCACAAGATCCAAGGCATTGGCGCGGGCTTTGTGCCGGGCATTCTGGACCGAGGAGTCATTGATGCGGTCGAGACCGTCTCGAACGATGCCGCCTTTGCCATGGCCCGCCGCGCCGCGCGCACCGAAGGCCTGCCGGTGGGGATCTCGTCTGGCGCGGCACTCGAAGCTGCGTTCCGGATCGCGGCTCGTGACGAGGCCGAGGGTAAGACCATTGTGGTGATCATCCCGAGCTTTGCCGAACGGTACCTGTCTACGGCCCTGTTCGACGGCCTTTAAGGCTGTTGCAAACGCGGCGGTTGTCTCTGGCGTTACGATAAAAATCGGCTAGGCTGATCTTTGAGGGATCCGGGGCATAAGCCCAATAAGACGGACCACAGGGAGAAGACCATGGACAGCCGAACCCTAACCCAAACCGACCCCGCGCGCGCGTTTCGCACCGTCTTGCTGGCAGGGGCTTTGAGCCTGCTGTCCGCGACCGCGTTTGCCCAAGCGGGCGGTGAGACCCTGTTCGTCCATGCCGGAAAACTGCTGGCCGATCCCTCTACCGGCAAGGTGTTGACGCAGCAAACCTTGGTGATCAAGGGCGGTAAGGTCAGCGCTATCCAGCCGGGCTTTGTCGGCGATTCCAGCCAAGGCCGGGTGCTGGACCTGAAAGACCGGTTTGTCCTGCCGGGTCTGATCGACAGCCATGTGCACTTGACGAGCGAGCAGGCCCCGACCCAGCGGCTCGACAGCTATCTTAAGACCCGCTCGGATGTGACCCTTGATGGGGCGGCATTTGCGAAAAAGACCCTGATGGCAGGGTTCACGACCGTGGCGGATCTTGGAGCCAACAACGAGTCCGTCTTTGCGCTTCGGGCCGCGACGGCCCAGGGCAAGGTGCCGGGGCCGCGCATTCTGGCGTCGGGTTCATCTGTGACGCCGCACGGGGGCCATGGCGATGCCAATGGCGTGAAAGCCGAGTTCCTCGACGAGATGCGCTCGCCTTCGGTCTGTTCGGGGGATGACGACTGTACCCGGGCGGTGCGCGAGCAGATCCGGGCCGGGGCCGACGTGATCAAGATCACGGCCACGGGCGGGGTGTTGTCCAATACCAAAGCCGGTCTGGGCCAGCAGTTTAGCGATGATGAGCTCGAAGCCATTATGGAAACGGCCCATGCTATGGGTCGCAAAGTCACCGCCCATGCCCATGGCGTGGACGGGATCAATGCGGCGCTGAAAGCGGGCGTCGATAGCATCGAGCACGGCACCTATCTTAATGCCGAATCCATCGCCCTGTTCAAAGCCAAGGGGGCCTATCTAGTGCCGACCCTGATGGCCGGTGACTACGTGGCCCGCGAAGCCGCGAAGCCGGATACCTTCTTTACGCCAGCCCAGAAGTCGAAGGCGCTCGAGGCCGGGCCAAAGATGCTGGATATGGCGACCCGCGCGATTAAGGGCGGGGTCAAGATCGCTTTTGGCACCGACAGCGGCGTGAGCAAACACGGCCAAAACGCCTACGAATTCGAGCTGCTGGTCAAGGCGGGCATGACCCCGCTGCAGGCCGTCCAAAGTGCGACCATCCATGCGGCCGATCATCTCGACATCGCGTCGGAGGCGGGCAAGCTGTTGCCGGGCTTTGGCGCAGATCTAATTGCCGTCGAGGGCGACCCGACCCAGGATGTGCGCACGCTGCAAGCCGTCAAAACGGTGGTGCGCGCCGGAGTCGTCTATAAGGACTGAGGCCTGGACAGCGGGAGGCCCGTCCGGTCACGGATCAGGGTCTCCAGCACTTCAGGTTGCTCGAAGATAGCCTGAACGGGCCAGCAGTGCACACGGGGCTGCCAATCGGTCGGCAGCCGGACCCAGTCCTTTTCGGTGGTGATCAGACCCGCACCGCGGTCAGCGGCTTTTGCGGCCATGCGACTGAGATCTGACTCTGTGAAGGGGGCATGATCGGCAAAGGCTTCGAAATCCACCAATTCGCAGCCAGCAAGACGCAGAGCTTGCTCCACTTTCCAGGGCTTGGCGATTCCGGCAAAGCCGAGCTGTGGGCCGGGCGGGGGCGGGGCGACGGGCTCCAGTCGCGCCATCAGGACTGGGAGCGGGCCCAGCAGCGCCAGAAGCTCTGGATCGGGCTGGCTGAGCCCCGGCGGCATTAGCAGGATCACGGCATCCGCCCGCGTAAGACCCGCGTGCAGCGGCTCCCTGAGCGGACCGCAAGGAAAGACCCGGCCCTGTCCGCCCGGCCCCTCGCCAAACGGCCATTGTCCGTCGCGGGTTTCTGCGTCGATCACAACGAGGCTGAGGGCTTTTTTCAGGGCCGGGTTCTGGTGGGCATCGTCCAGCACCAGCGCCTCTGCGCCCAGATCCGTCGCCAGTCGAGCCCCTGCGACCCGGTCGCGGGACACGAGATAGGGGCCGTCAAAGGCCAGCATGCGCGGTTCGTCCCCAACCTCGGCGGCGCTATGGACTTTCGGATCGACCTTGAGCGGACCCTGCAATTGACCACCATGGCCGCGCGACAGGCCATAGGCCTGGATCCCGGAGGCCCGAAGCCGCGCCAACAATGCCCGCACAATCGGCGTTTTTCCTGATCCCCCCAGGGTCAGATTGCCGACGGAAATAACGGGAAAGCCGGGATCAAACGGTACAGTCTTGGCAA
>DAITMY010000237.1:0-3719 GCA_036834925.1 Asticcacaulis sp. | reverse complement strand
CTGCAATGGGGTCGATGTTTTCGCGGTCGCTTTGCATACGGGGCTGAACAAGATTCCCCATGACAAACAGCAAGACTTGCAGCCCAACCAGCAAAATAATTGCAGGCATATATGTTTCAAATTGAATAACAGCAAATAATGGTGGTGCTAATCCAGCGATCGCCCCGCCTAATATTGGAATATAACATACAATAAAGATCACAAATGCCCAAAATAGGGAATTTTTTAAGCCTACAGCCTCCATCATACCCCAAGCAATTACGGCAATCAGCAAGCCTGTAACAGTTTGTACCCAAAGATAACTTTCAACACCATTACGGACACGCACGAAAATATCTATGGCGTTAGATCGCGAGCGAACGGAGGGAAAAAGATTTTCGATTTTACGGTTGAATCCTGCACGCGACGCAATCAAAAAACCAAGATAGATAAGTACAAATACAATCGTCGATGCGGTTTCACGAACAACATTTAAAGACTGACCGGCGTACTGCGCCAAAGGGAAGTCTTGCAAAATGTTGCTTACGGTTAAAGGCTTTCGAATTCCTAATTCCTGTGAAATTTGTAGGAGAATACGGTCGATCTGTTTTGGCAATTCCACCATATCAGCTGCAATTCCAGCAGCACCCTCACTGATAACCCAGACCGTAGCGGTAAAGCCAGCAAGCGTCAGAAATATCGCAAGGAAAAAGGCCGGCCCCTCAGGCACCGCGACATATCGTCGCACCCCACGGGCCAACCCATCGATCATGAGCAAAAGGAATAAAGCCATGACTAAAGGGGTAAAAATGTCACGCAAAACATACAGCGCTGCGCCTGACAGGATAACAGCGATCACGGTGACGGCACGCGCCGTCGTAACATTTCGGGTCATGCTCATGGGGTCAAATATCCAATTTTACAGAACACCATTGCGAGGGGACGCTGTTCACGTCAATCCTGCGTTTCACAACAGCGCACTGGGTCGACCAAAGGCGCTTGACGCGAATTATCGGTAAGAAGAAAGGCACCATCATGTCGGACAGCGGGGAAAGCCAAGGTCTTTTAGTCGGGTTTTCCGGCAAGCCGGATGTCCTGCTATGGAGCCGCGCAAATCGCCATGGGCTGGTCGCTGGAGCGACCGGAACCGGTAAGACCATCACCCTGCAAGTTCTGGCACAAGCCTTCTCTGACGCCGGTGTTCCGGTGTTTGCTGCAGACATCAAAGGGGATCTATCCGGCATTTCCGCGCCAGGCTCACCCAATGAAAAACTGCTTAAGCGCGCTGAAACTGTTGGCATTACTCTAGAAGCAGCGGGTTCACCCTGCATTTTCTGGGATTTGTTTGGCCAGTCAGGCCATCCGATACGGACTACCGTGTCAGAGATGGGCCCGTTATTGTTATCACGCCTGTTTGAGCTGAATGACGTCCAAGAGGGCGTCCTCAGCATTGCTTTCCATGTCGCAGATAAAGAAGGGCTTCTCCTTCTTGACCTTGATGACTTGCGAGCACTGCTGAACCATGTCGGGAAAAACGCCGCTGAAATCAGCCGAACCTATGGACAAGTCTCACAGGCGTCCATTGGGGCAATACAGCGCCAAATTCTACAACTGGAAACTCAAGGTGGCGATCAATTATTTGGTGAACCGGCCTTAAGACTCGAAGATTTTTTGAGAAATGATATTCGCGGAAAGGGTTATATCAATCTTCTATCCGCAGAAAAACTGATTAATAATCCGCGCCTTTACTCAACCTTCTTGCTTTGGCTTTTATCGGAATTGTTTGAGCAGCTGCCTGAAGTGGGCGATCCGGAAAAACCGCGTGTGGTTTTCTTTTTTGACGAGGCACACCTCTTGTTCCGCGAAGCCCCAAAAGCCTTATTGGAAAAGGTCGAACAGGTCGTGCGCCTGATCCGCTCCAAAGGGGTCGGCATCTATTTTGTCACCCAAAATCCGGCGGATATCCCCGATGCAGTCCTCGCTCAGCTCGGAAACCGTATTCAGCATGCGCTTAGAGCCTACACCCCCTCTGAGCAAAAGGGTCTGAAAGCGGCGGCAAACTCGTTCCGACCCAATCCCGACTTTGACACGGCTGAGAAAATCCAAACCCTAGGCGTTGGCGAAGCGGTCGTGTCGCTTCTGGATGCCAAGGGGATACCAGGCATGGCCGCCCATTGTCTCATCCGCCCACCAGCGTCACGGCTAGGTCCGATCACCGCCGAAGAACGAAAAGCCCATATGGCCGCTTCGCCCGTCGGCGCGCTTTACAACACGCCGGTCAACCGAGAGTCAGCCTACGAAATCCTCTCCCGCCGCGCAGAAGCGGCAGAGCTGGCGGAAAAGGCAACCCAAGAAGCGCAAACCGTAGAAACAAAAGCCCCCGCACCAAAGACAAAGACACGATCTGAGCCAGCCCCGGCGCGCTCGCAAAGACAGGGTGCCTTCGAGGCTCTCGCGGTATCCTTGTTGCGGACCGTCGGTAACCAAGTGGGTCGCGAAATCGTTCGCGGTGTTATGGGCTCGCTGAAAAAGCGGCGCTGAGCCCTAACGGACAGCCGGCACGATCCGCCATTTACGCAAGGTGTGCTTGACCCGGCCGGCTTCGCGACCGGCCGCTTCGCCACGCCCCATATAAAGGTCAACCCGGACTTGGCCCTTGATCGCCCCCCCCGTATCCAGGGCCGCAATCATGCGCTGATAAACAGGAAACGCCCCACTCAGGCCCGGCGCATTGGCGTCGATCCACATCAAATCGCCATAACGATGGAAAGCGGGGTCAATCGCACCCGAAGCCCCAGCCGGTAGGGGCACATTGGCCGCACCCACGGGGTCCTTGCCATTATCTGGCTCAATTCGGAAAAAGGCATAGCGCGGGTTCAGGTTCATGATCTCCTGGGCCTTAGGTCCGCGATTGTCCGCCAGCCATTTGCGGATGTTCTCGCCAGAGGACTGATCCCGACCCAAGATCCCTCTTTCGACCATCGGACGGGCAATCCCAACAAACGGGCGCCCGTTATCCGCCGCATAGGCCGCATGCAGGCTCGTCCCATCGGCAAAGCGCAGGTAGCCCGAGCCCTGAAGTTGCATGAAAAAATAGTCTTCGGGGCGCATCCAGACGTCAGAGCTGACCTCAATCGCTTCAATGGCTTCGCGCTCAGGATAGGGTACCAGCCGCCCGGCGATCGATTGAACAACCACCTTTTGTCCGGCCATATCGGGCGAAATCTCAGCGCCGTCGACAACGAGTAAGTCGTCCGGTTTTAAACGCACTGCGGCCGAGAATTCATCGGTTTTGACTGCACTCGCAGGGTATTCCGGGGCATAATAGGCCGTCAGCAACCCTGTTTCGCCAATACGCTCGGTCCGAAACCGGGCATTCAAATAGGCCTTGGCGGCGTCTGAGCTGGCATAATTTAAAGACCGCACATCTTCACAGATCCGCGCAAGATCTGGCCTGCGACGCGAGTCACAGGCGGCCAACACAGAGGCGAGCATACTCAGCCCATCCGCCTTGTCCCATCCCGGCAAGGCCGACAAGCGCGCTGCATTCGGGATATCTACCCCCGGAACCTTTGGTTCATACGGCACGGGGTCCGCTGGCGTTGGCTTTTCCGCCGGGGCAATAACCGGTGGTGTTTCAGGCACCACCGGCGAAACCGGCACAGTGGGTGAGTCCGGCTTAGTTGCAGTCGAACAGGCCGCAAGCCCCAACAACACGACCCCAAGGCACAGGGTCCGTG
>DAITMY010000236.1:0-3741 GCA_036834925.1 Asticcacaulis sp. | reverse complement strand
GTTCAGAACCATGTGCTCAAGACCGAACACCATCTGGTGCCGGGCCAGCGGCTGACACCGGATCTGGCAGTGCGGCGTCTTGACCCTGCCGCCGTCGAGGCCCGAACGGCCTGGCGCGATGGCGAACTGATTTTCCGCAGCCAGCCTCTGGCGGCGGTTGTCGCGGATTTTAACCGCTATTCGGCGGACCGGGTCGCCTTAGGGGATGGGTCTCTGGGCCAGTTACGGGTCTCGGGCGTGTTTCGCTATGACGGGGCCGAGGCCTTTGTACTGTCGATGCAGTCGGTGTTTGGCCTCAGTGTTACCCGGACTGGCCCGCGTGCCTGGCGACTGGATCGGGCGATCGCCCCGGCGGCTGAGCCGGTGCCGGCCGCTCCCGAAGTGTGAAATTTTTGCAAAGGCGTGAGGGGCGGGCCAAGCCCCGCGTTCCTGTAGCCGAACGAGCCCGGTTCCGCGGGTTCGCGTCATGCAGGGGATAATCATGACTACGCCTTTTAAACCTTCGGCCGGTTCGTCGGCTCTGTTGTTCGGATCGGCGCTGTGTGCGCTGTTGATGGCTGCGCCGGTTCAGGCGGCGGACGCCAAGTCTGCCGAGCGTCCGGTCGCCTTTGCCATCGCTCGCCAGCCGCTCGATAGCGCTCTGACCCAGTTTGCCCGCACCGCCGGGATCCAGCTGCTCTATGCGCCGGATGTGGTCTTGGGCAAACAGGCCGAGGCCCTCAGCGGCAACCACAGCGTGGTCTCGGGCTTGAACCAACTGCTCAATGGCACGGGTCTGGTGGCCCGGCCGGTGCGGGGGGATGACGGCAAGATCCGCGCTTGGTCGATTGTTCCGGCTGCCAGTCCTGAGGACTCGGTCCAGAGCGTGGTCGTCACCGCGCTGAAGCGCAGCACGGTCCTGAGCAAGGTTCCCGCCGCGATCGTAGCCCTAGGGGGGCGTGAGCTGTCCGACCGTCGCATACAGGATGCCAATGGGCTTGTGGATGAAGTGCCGGGCGTATCGATCAACTATGCCTTTGGCGGCGCGGGCTATGGCCTTTTGAGCGTGCGCGGTATCGGCGGCGCGGATGATTACAAGCCCGCAGGCAGCCCCTCGGTGGCGCTGCATGTGGACGGTGTTTACCAAACTTCGAACGTTTATCTGGCTATGCCCCTGTTCGACCTAGAGCGCATGGAAGTGCTGAAGGGGCCCCAGGGCACGCTCTATGGCCGCAACACGACGGCGGGCGTGATCAGCGCCGTGACTCGCAACCCAACCGAAGCCCCGTCGGGCTTTGTCGATGCCAGCCTTGGCAACTATGACTCGCGCCGGATCGAAGCGGCAGCCGGGGGCCGGATCAGCGATGAGATCGGCGTGCGTTTGGCGGTGCTGCGCGAGACTGGCGGTGGGTTCATGAACGGCGAAGGGGCGGGGACCCTCGCGGGCTTCCAGCCGACCGTCGGCGGGATCAAGCAAACCCAGGTTCCCGCCATCAAGGATCCGGGCAAGCGCAAAGGCTTTGGTGATAAAGACATTCTGGCCGCCCGCGCCACGGTGTCGATCGATCTGTCGGACGCCACCCGCCTGAACCTCAAGCTGTTCGGCAGCCAGGACAAAGGCGACAGCCGCCAGTACGACCGTCTCGAAGCGGCGAAAGACAAAACGGTTTTCAACGCCGGTGAAAATTCAGATCCGTACCGTTTCTATGCCAACGAGTACTTTACCCACGTCTATGACATCCGGGGGTTGTCCGGCACCCTGACCCATGACCTCAGCGAGGATTTGACACTGACAGTCGTTGCCGGAGCTCAGGCCACCGATCGCCGCGATGGCGGGAACGGCGATGGCTCGCCCTATCCGGGCTTCCAGTACGATTTCGATGAGCGCCTTAAGCAATCCTCGCTCGAAGTCCGTCTGGCCGATGACACGGGCGGTCCGTTCGACTGGATCCTCGGCGGCTTTGTGGTCCGCGATCAGGCGCGTTTTGACTCGGTCTGGACCAGCTTCACTGCCCAGACGGTCTACGAGAACAAGCACACCCAGACCCGCAACTCGGCGGCCCTGTTCGGCCAGTTCGATTACAATGTGACCGAGGCGCTGCGCCTGTCTGCCGGTCTGCGTTACACCCGTGACGATGTGGCCAACCGGGGTCTGAACTTCGATCGCAACCCTTGGGGTATTACCCGTTACGAGGCCAATTTTGCCTCCAAGTCGGGCTTTAACTGGGATCGTCAGTTTAAAGACAATAACCTCTCGGGACGTCTGACGGCCCAGTATTTCTTCACCGAGGCCTTTAGCGCCTACGGCTCGGTCGGCACGGGCTATCGCGGTGGCGGATTTGACGGCACCTCGATCTTTACGCTCGAAGAAACCTTCCCGTTCGAGTCCGAAAGTGTCCGCGCCGCTGAAGCCGGTCTTCGCTACACCCAGGGCCGGTTCAGCGCCTCGCTCGATGCCTTCAGCTACCGCTTCAAGAACCTGCAGGCGACCACCCGTCTGGCCAACGACACCAATGGTCGGACCAATGTCGGTAAGGCCTGGACCGAAGGTCTGGATGTGGCCGTCAAGGCGCGCCTGTTCGAGACCACCAGCCAGAGCCTCGATCTGGACCTGTCTGCGGCGTTCCTGAAGTCCAAGATCACCGCCTATAGCTCCCGCCGTGCGGCGGACGTGCTGGCGACGGTCGGCGATCCGTTACCGGGCGCGCCGGAGCTGACGGCGCAACTGGCGCTGACGCACAAAGCCCGCTTCAACGGGGGCTGGATGCTGACATCGCGGGTCTCGGGCCATCACCATGGCGAAGAGTCTAACCGTCTGAACGCCCTGCCGAACAACACCGCTGAAGCCTATACGCTGGTGAATGCCCGTGTCGAACTGGCCGCGCCGCTGGGTTGGGCCGTCTATGGCTATGCGCGCAACCTGACGGACGAGGTCTATTTCCCGGAACTGAACGGGGCTTCGCGGATGGTTGGGGCTCCGGCGACCTACGGTCTGGGTCTGCGCTTCAGCTACTGAGGCTGAGCGGTTCGCCGCTCAAAACTATCTCGCAACCTTGCGCCGGTCCAGCCCCTTGGACCGGCGATTTTTTTATCCGGGCAACCGGCCCTTGGATTGCCCCTTGAGGGTGAAGAGTAAGATCAGCAGCAGCCCGATGCCGGCCAAAGCCGTGTAGACCATCAGCGGTTCGTCCTGGCGCTGCATATTGGCGGCGGCGATCCAGCCCAGGGCCCAGACGAGCGGGATGGCGTAGATCCGTGACCTGGTCAGGCGCAGCATTATTCCGGCAAAAACAATCAGGCCGATCAGAAACGCCAAAGAGACCATGACCTGGCGCGGATCCGGTTGCAGGCCGCTGGCCACCAGCGCCGAGGTCAGGTTGACCACACTGGCCGCCGTGATCCAACCGCTCACCAAAGCCAGGGGCACAACAAAAAAACCCGTCTCTGTGGCGCTGAGCTTCAGAGACTTAAGTCGCATCAAGCCGGTCAGCCCGGAGAGGAGCGAAACACAGATGATCCCGAGGCTGACCCATTCGATACCGTGGATCGGCACCCAGACCGACCAAGCCGTATTCAACGCCCAGATCACGGCCATATGCAGCCAGGCAATCTTCACCACCTCTTTATTTGGGTTAATGATGGCCCAGACCGCCGCGACCAGAGCCCAGAGGTAGATCACACCCCAGATGGCAAAGGCGGGTCCCAGTGGCACCAAAGGGTGTGAGGTCGCTGCCGACTGCTCGGAGACACTGCGTCCAATCC
>DAITMY010000235.1:0-3765 GCA_036834925.1 Asticcacaulis sp. | reverse complement strand
GTCCTTAGCTTCCTTCAGGCCGAGGTCGGCGCGGATGCCACGGATTTCCTTAATGACGTTGATCTTCTTGTCGCCACCGTCCACGAGGACGACGGTGAACTCGGTTTGCTCTTCAGCGGCTTCAGCCGGAGCAGCGGCACCGCCGCCCATCGGCATCGCCATGGCGACCGGTGCGGCAGCCGAGACGCCCCACTTTTCTTCGAGCAGTTTCGACAGTTCAGCGGCTTCCAGAACGGTCAGGGCCGACAGGTCTTCAACCAGTTGTTCAAGCTTGGACATGGGTTCTTCCTAGATAAGACAGATTTGAGTGTTCGGGTGGAATTGGTACGGCTTAAGCCGCGTCTTTGGTCGCGTAAGCGTTGAAGACGCGAGCCAGCTGGCCAGCCGGAGCCTGCAGGACGCCCGCAACCTTGGTTGCCGGAGCCTGGATGAGGCCGATAAGCTTGCCACGCAGTTCGTCGAGCGACGGCAGAGTCGCCAGAGCCTTGACGCCGGCGTCGTTGAGCACGTCGCTGCCCATGATGCCGCCAATGATCTTGAACTTGTCATTCTCTTTGGCGTACTGGGCCGCGATCTTGGCTGCGGTTACCGGATCAGCGGCATAGGCCAGAACGGTCGGACCCTTGAACAGAGCCTCACCCTTCTCACCAGCCGCCCCGTCGAGGGCCTTTTGAGCCAGACGGTTTTTGAAGACCTTCAGCTTGGCGCCTTCTTTACGAAGACGACCGCGAAGGTCAGCCAATTCCACAAAGGTCATGCCCGAGTATTGGGCAACAACCACGGCACCGGAGTTCGCGAATACGCCCTTGAGCTCTTCAATCGAACTGGCTTTTTGCGCGCGGTCCATTGTGGCCTCCTGTGAGGTGATACCGCCCGGGGACCATCCCCGGACGAGAAACGACAAAATCGCCGGAGTTGCCCCCTGCGGTCCTGTCAGCTGTCCAGATGAGAAGCTTATCACCCAAGGCCAGAACGGCGCGTTCCGAAGAACCCGTGTCCTTAATCCTCTTGGCGGTCGCGTCCCGTCTCAATTCGTGTACCCAGGGCTCTGGGTGCATTACGGATCAGGCGGCCCCTGATCCCCGAAGGTCTCGGACAGAACGACACTCGGGTTACCCCGAAGCGCCGGAGCGAGCCTTTTACGAGAAAAGACCCACCAAGGCAAGAGCGGTCTGGCAAAAGCTTAGGCCGCCACCTCTAGCTTTTGCATGTCGAGCACAAAGCGGTATTTGACATCGCTCTTCAGCAGCCGGTCCCAGGCCATATTGATCTGTGACGGGTCAATCAGCTCGACGTCCGAGACGATGCCATGGGCGGCACAGAAGTCGAGCATCTCCTGAGTCTCGGCCACCCCGCCGATCAGCGAACCCGCCACCGTGCGGCGGCGGCTGAACAAAGCCCCCGCATGCAGGGGCTTGTGCGGTTCCGCCGGGGCGCCGACCAGCACCATGGTCCCATCGAGCTTCAGCAACACGATATAGGTCGCCAGATCGTGAGGCGCGGCCACCGTATTGAGGATCAGATCAAACCGGTTGGCCACTGCCTTCATCGCCTCGGCATCGGTGCTGACGACCACATGATCGGCCCCCAACCGCTTGGCGTCCACGCCCTTGCTGGCGGAGGTGGTAAACAGCGTCACCTCGGCCCCCAAGGCCTTGGCAATCTTGATCGCCATATGGCCCAGCCCGCCGAGGCCTACGACCCCGACCTGTTGCCCCGGCCCGACATTCCAATGGCGCAAAGGCGAATAGGTGGTGATCCCGGCACACAGAAGCGGCGCCGCCGCCGCCAGATCGAGCCCCTTTGGGATGCGCAGCACAAAGTCCTGATCGACAACAATCGCCCGGGCATAGCCGCCGAGCGTCATCTGGCCGGTCTGCTTTTCAACGCTGCCATAGGTATAGGTCGCACCCGTCTCGCAGTATTGCTCAAGGCCTGTGCCACAGGCGGCACAGGTACGGCAGCTGTCGACCATACAGCCCACCCCGACGGTCTCGCCTTCACGGAAGCGGCTAACCTCCGCGCCAACGGCCGTGACCGTACCGATGATCTCATGCCCCGGAATGGCCGGATACGGGATCTGGCCCCAGTCACCATGGGCAAAGTGCAGATCCGAATGGCAAATCCCGCAATAAAGAATATCGATCGCCACATCGCGCGGCCCCACCGCACGACGCTCAAAGGTATGGGGCGAAAGCGGCCCTTTGGCCTCAAAGGCGGCCAGTCCAGTGGTGCGGATCATCTTGGTCTCTCCCATGGTTAAGTGGCAGATTGGCGTTATCCCGCCTCGGGTCAAGCCCGGACAGAGACTTGAAATATCAGGATGGCTCTGACACAGGCAGATCATGACGACGGTTTTGCCCTATTCCGCCCCACCTCTCTCCGCCCGCACCGAGACGCTGGTGACCGAGATTGCCGACTTTCTGGGCTCGCGCACGCCCGACGCCTGGATCCACTGGGCGCTGGCTAATCCGGACCTTATGCTGCTCGACCATAAGGCCTGTGAGTACAAGGCCGCCTCGACGGCCCTTAATCTCATGGCCAAGTACCAGTTGCATGCGGATCTGGTCGACAAGATGAGCCGCCTCGCCCGCGAAGAGCTGGTACACCACGAACAGGTGATGAAGCTGATCAAAAAGCGCGGCATTGCCCTTCGCCCTTTGTCCGCCGCGCGTTACGCCTCAGGCCTGCGGGCGCTGGTCCGGCGCGAAGAACCCGGCATGATGACCGATATTCTGCTGATCGGGGCCTTTATCGAGGCCCGCTCGTGCGAGCGGTTTGCCGCCCTTGTGCCCCATCTCGATCCGGAACTGGCGAAGTTCTATGCGGGCCTTTTGGAAAGCGAGGGGCGGCACTATCGCAATTATCTGATGCTGGCTGAACGCTATGGCGACACTGTCGATATCGCCGAACGGCTGGAGAGTATCCGCGCCACCGAACAGGCGCTGATCGCCACGCCCGACACCGAGTTTCGCTTCCATAGCGGCCCGCCAATTGATGGCCTTCCGCTTCGTGCAGCCTAGAGCCGACTAAGGTCCCGCATCAAGGCGGCCCCATAGAGCCAGAACCACAGGCTGATCACGATCATCACAGAGCCAAAGCCAATTTGCAGGATGCCGATCATCCGCCCAGGCAGGCTATGCACGAACGCGGATGGATCCTCACGGGCTTCATCACTGCCCAATACCCGGACCATTCCGTCCAAGGCAATCCAGACCCCAAGCAAGGTCATCAGCAGGGCCCCGCCCCCTTGGGCCAGACCCCGAAATAGTCCGCCGAGGTTTAGCACCATAACGAGGCCCGCCAGACCGACAAAGCCGCTGATCAAGATCGTGGTGACCCCGCGAATGCGCGCCGCAAGGCCTGAAAACGTGGCCTGTGATCCACTCTCCCCGTCCACGTCTTCATCCGAGCTGCGGACGATGGCCAGCAAGCCCATCCACAAGCCGGCCGCCCCCAAGCCAACCATCGCCATGCCGCCCTTATCCAAGCCGACAAAGCCTCCAAGGAGACACAGGCCTAGGATCCCGAGATAGACAAGTCCATCTGAAAGCTTCATGCCCGCTTCCCAACACAACGCCCCGCAAACGGCGAACAGGGTTACAGGATTGTCAATCAAAACTCAAACCATGATGTCACAAAATCATGCTGACATTACATCATGTTAATACAACCCAACGCGTCGATTTTGCGACTTAATCGCTCCAGATACAGAACCGGGCATAAAAAAACGGCGGCCCCACAGGCGCCGCCGTCTTATTATTC
>DAITMY010000234.1:0-3771 GCA_036834925.1 Asticcacaulis sp. | reverse complement strand
ACAAGGATCAGCATGGTCCCCGCAAGCAGCAAGATCACACCCTGAAGCGCATAGGACTGCCGCTCCTTGGGGCTAAGCTGGTAAGTCGCCCCGGCTGACAGCGCCATTATCCCGCTCATAGCCGCCACAACGATGGCAATGCCCATAAGGGCCAACCCAAAGCCCAAACCATAGGCCACCAGGGATTGGCTTGAGATCTCGATTTGCAGATCTTTAGCCATTCCACCCAGCCCATACCCGCCGAGCCCGCCCACGACAGCAAAGGCCACAAGCCCCCCGATCTTGAGCGCCCAACCCTTCCTAGAACGGGAACGGGATACGGAAACATCCTCATTCAACAACTCAGGCTTCGTCATCGAAAATGTCCTCGATCTTGAGTTCAAACAGACGGGCGATTCGAAACGCTAACGGCAAAGACGGATCATATTTTCCGGTCTCCAGCGCATTGATGCTTTGGCGTGACACATCCAGTCGTTCGGCCAGATCTGCCTGAGACCAGTTGCGTTCAGCGCGTAAAACCTTGAGACGGTTCTTCATGGCCGCACCCTCTTGGGACAATACCCCACCAAGGTCAGACCTCCCGGACGATGAACGACATGACGCCGAACAAACCAAAGAAGAGCGGCAGACATAGGAACAGCGGGAAATCCGGGGCCTTGGCGTAGATTTCCAAAAACCCCCAGAGCGTGACAAACGCCAGCAACCCGCCTGCCGCCAGCACGATACGCTTGGTTGTCAGAAAGCGGATGTACTCATCGCTCTCTTCTAGAAAGCGCCACAGGGTCCAAATCATGGCAAAGATCGGCAAAGCAGGAAGCGCTGCTACGGCATAGACGAGGACTGGCAAGCCGTCCGTTCGCGAGACAAGGCCCGAATTGAAAACCCAAGTCACCCCACAGACCGCGCCGATGTAGGTCGACATCGCGACCATGAACCGGCGAGTGTAGGCCTTGGTGGCTGGCGTCAGCATTGACAATCTCCCTTGCCTTTATGACAAGCATACTTGACCAAGCGCGACAATATGTCAAGCACCCTTGTCCATAGCGGCGAACTTTTTTCTAGGCTTCAGGGTTCTTTAGGTTATGAGGCCTATGGGGAAGTAGAAGACGGGGATTTCAATGTTAAGCTGCCGCTGCGTTCCAGTTTCTGCCCTGAGCGACGACGACATTGCGTCTTGGAAACAGTTTCAAATGCAAGCAGCCGCGTTTGCATCCCCCCTGCTTTCTCCTGAATTTGCCCAGCTCGTAAGCGCCGTTAGACCAGACGCGCGGATTATCCTTGTCGAAATTAATCAGTCACTAGCCGGAATTCTCGCGTGCCACTTGCGACCCGGGGGAACAGCGCGCCCCATCGGCGCGCCCTTTGCCGATTTCAATGCCATCTTGAGTGCACCGGGGATTCATTTTGATGCTCGCACAGCTATGCGCCGCGCTGGCGTCAGCGAATATGTTTTTGGGGGCCTGATCGACCCTTATGGACTATTTGGACCCGATCATCCGTTTGTTCAGTCACAGACAGACCTCGGCACGCCCACCCTTGACGCACCCGAAAGTGCACAGATCGCCTACAGCATCGTGCTGGACAAGAGTCAGGATCCCGAGGCGTTCATCGCCGCGCTACGCAGCCAGTCACCTAAGAAATTCAAGAACATGCTGCGTCTGGAAAACAAGCTCGACCGTGAAATCGGTTCCCTCAGCATGCGAGCGGAAACGCCAGATGCAGCCGGGCACGCGGCGCTAGAGACCCTTCTGAACTGGAAAAGCCGTCAGGCGGTCCAAACGGGCATTCATGACTTTGTCAGTGCGCCCTGGATCCGCACCCTGTTCCGCACGGCGCTCGATGAAACACGCGGCCCGCTCAAAGGCTTGATGCTCTCGCTCTATGCCGGGGATCGGCTGGTGGCCGGTCATTTTGGGGTTCGCTTAGGATCGCACTTTCACCCTTGGGTCGCCGCCTTTGACCCGGACATGGCCCCCTACTCGCCGGGGACCAGCTTTTTATTTGCTGCAATTCGCGCCATGCCGGGACTGGGCCTGACCCACTATGATCTGGCGGCGGGCCACGATGCCTACAAGGCCCCCTTCAGCAATCAGCTCACTGCCGTCTATGCCGGCCGCATTTTCGGCACCCAAGATATGGGCCGACTGAGGCAAGGGGCCATGATCGGTTTCGAGGGACTGGGACGGCTGGGCGGACCGCTTTGGCTGGAACGCGCCCAACGCCTGACCCGGCGTCTGGATCAGATTGCGATGATCGAACTGGATACTAAAGGCCGCCTGGCCGGCTTACGTCACGCCTTCAGCAGCGCCCGGACCCGACTGCACACTTCGGATGCCGGTGGCGTGGATGGAGCGGGCTAGGCCCATGACCGATATTACGATTATCACCCCGACGTTCCGCCGCCCCGAGGGTCTGAAAGCGTGCCTCGCCTCTGTAGCCGCCCAGACAGGCGTAGACTTTTCGCGCATCGACTACCTTGTCTGCGACAATAGCCCCGAAGGCAGTGCCCGGGACATCATCACAGACTTAACGCCGACCCTGCCCTTCCGACTGCGGTACCACCACGAGCCGCGCCCCGGTGTGGCGCATGCCCGCAATACGTCTCTCGCCGTGACGGATGCGCCGCTGATCGTCTTTATCGATGATGACGAAGCCGCCCCGCCCCACTGGCTGGCCAACCTGTTAAAGATCCAGTCCGAGTTTCAGGCCGATGTGGTGTTCGGCCCGGTCAAGGGCCGGGTTCCCAATTCGGTACGCCGACACCGGGCTTATTTTGAAGCCTTTTTCTCGCGGTTTGGACCGGCGACCTCAGGTCTGATCCCTGACTACTTTGGCTGTGGCAACAGCCTGATCCGGCGCGAAGCCTTATCGGGCATCGAGCCTGTGTTTTCCCTCGACCGCAATGAAATTGGTGGCGAGGACGACCGTCTGTTCTTTGAGATGCGGGCCCGAGGCGCGCGCATGGCCTGGGCCGCTGAGGCCTTTGTCTATGAGGATGCCCCCGTCAGCCGCCTGACGCTGTCCTATACCCTCCTGCGCGCCTATGCCTATGGCCAGGGGCCCAGCACGGCGGCCTGGTGTGCCGAACCCCGCAACTGGGGCGGCATTTTCAAGTGGATGATCATCGGTATGGCACAGACGGGCCTTTATGGTCTGCGGGCGCTTTGGGCCATCCTAACGAGGGCCAATGATCAAGCCCATTGGCTCGACAAGACCGCGCGTGGCCTTGGGAAAGTCATGTGGTTCCACAAAATCAAATTCTATGGCGCTGCGGCTGCAAAAAAGACCGCACCCGCTCCCGTCCCCTCGCAACCCATTTCACAGACCCCGGAGGCCGCCTGATGACCCGGACCGTCTTGACCGACTGGACCCCCGAAAAAACCCGCGGCTTTGGCAAGGCTGTGCTTGAGTTCCAACACACGCTCAAAGACGAGCCCTTGTTCAACGACGAGGGACTGGCCCGCTTGCTTCATACCTATCCACGCGACAAGCTCGGCGTGTTCACCATGGGCGACGACAGCCAGGATATCAAAAGCTGGCGGCGCGGCAGTGCGGGTTCCCTGTCTGGGGATCGCCTGCTCGCCGAAGCGCAAGCCGGTCGCTTGTGGTTCAACCTGCGCCACGCCAATGCCCACGATCCGGAGTGCGATCGGATCTGTCAAGCCATGTTTGCGGACGTGGATGCCGGAAGCGGGCAAAAGACCTTCAAGCAGGATTTTGGCGTGCTGATCTCGTCACCCAACATCCAAGTGCTCTATCACTTTGATGTAC
>DAITMY010000233.1:0-3780 GCA_036834925.1 Asticcacaulis sp. | reverse complement strand
AGCGCATACATCCCCCCTATAACTATATTCTCAGAATGCCACCCCGGGCTGAGGTGTAAAGCAAAAAAACACCCCACAGGCCGGAGCCCGCGGGGTGAAGTGCGCTTGTGAGGGCCTGTCTGAGCCGTTCGGGCAGGGGTGCCTTAGAGGTTCAACAGGGCCGGATCCCCGCCTTGGGCGGCGATATTGTTCGAGATCACCTGCTCGGAGGCGTAGCGGATCAGGGCATAGGGGCCCCCGGCCTTGGGACCGGTCCCCGACAGGCCTTCGCCGCCGAACGGCTGGACGCCGACGACCGCGCCAATGATCGAGCGGTTGATATAGACGTTACCCGCCGGGACCCATTGACGGACCTTTTGGGCAAAGCCTTCGATACGGGTATGGACACCGAGGGTCAGGCCATAGCCCCGCGCGGCCAGGGCCTTGCAGGTGGCTTCGAGGTCCTCGGGCTTGTAGCGATAGACGTGCAGGATCGGGCCGAACACTTCGCGCTCCAGGAAGTCCGGCGTCGGGATTTCCGCCAGCACCGGGCCAAAGAACACGCCCTTGGCCGCCAGCGGGCCGCCATCGAGGGTCTTGATCACGCGAGCTTCGCGCTGGAGACGGGCGAGGTGGGTGTCGAGGTTGCCCTTGGCCTCTTCGTCGATCACCGGGCCGATGTCGGTGTCGGCGCGTGACGGCTCACCGAGCTTCAGAGCGTCCATAGCCCCGCTGAGCTTGTCGATCACGGCATCGGCCGTATCGGTCGGCACGAACAGGATCCGCAGGGCCGAGCACCGCTGACCCGCCGAGCCAAAGGCCGACAGGATCACATCGTCCACCACCTGTTCGGTGAGGGCGGTGGAATCGATAAACATGCCATTGAGTCCGCCGGTTTCGGCGATGAACGGCACGATCGGCCCCTTACGCGCGGCCAGGGTCTGGTTGATGCGCCAAGCGGTGTCGGTGCCGCCGGTAAAGGCCACGCCGTCGATATCGTCGCGGCGGGTCAGGGCGGCGCCGACGTTCGAGCCCTTGCCCGTCACCAGCGCCAACAGGTCGGGGTTCAGCCCAGCCTTGAAGAACAGTTTCACGGCCTCAAAGGCGATCAGCGGCGTCTGTTCGGCGGGCTTGGCCAGCACGGCGTTGCCGGCGGCGAGAGCGGCGGCAATCTGGCCCGTGAAGATCGCCAGCGGGAAGTTCCAGGGGCTGATACAGACGAACACCCCGCGCCCATGCAGGCTGTGGGTGTTGATCTCGCCCACCGGCCCGGTGAGGGTCTGGGGACCGGCGAACTGCTGTTCGGCCAAATTGGCATAGTAGCGGCAGAAATCGACGGCTTCGCGCACTTCGGCAATGCCGTCATTGAGGGTCTTGCCCGCTTCACGAGACAGGATGGCAATCAGGCGATCCATGTCCGCTTCGAGCGCATCGCCCATGGCGCGCAGCACCTTGGCGCGGGCCGGGCCACCGGCGTGGTTCCACGGGCCAAAGGCGGCGCGGGCGCGCCCCATGGCGGCCTCAAGATCGGCCTCGGTGGCTTCGGACACGGTGCCGAGGGTCAGGGTACGATCCACCGGGCTGGTGACGGTGCGCACATCGCCCCCGGCCAGCAGGGTGCCGCCGACCAGCGGTCCGGCCTTGAGCTTGCCCTTGTCGAGCTCTTTGAAAGCCTTGTCCAGTCGCTTGCGCTCAACGGCCTGGGTCACGTCGATACCTCCGGAATTCTGACGGTCGCCGTACATGTCGATCGGCGTCGGGATTTTGGCATGGCGGTGCGGGTGGGCTTCCACCGCGCTGATGGGGTCGGCCACCACCTGTTCGGCGGGGACCCGCTCGTCGAGCAGGGCATGGACGAACGAGCTGTTGGCCCCGTTTTCCAGCAGGCGGCGCACCAGATAGGGCAGCAGGTCTTCGTGACCGCCCACCGGGGCATAGGCCCGCAAGGTCACGCCCTTGAACTGGGCATCGGCGGCGTCATAGAGCGCCTCGCCCATGCCATGCAGGCGCTGGAACTCGATGGTCACGCCCTGCTGATCGGCCATGTGCTTGACGGCGGCCAGGGTGTGGGCGTTGTGGGTGGCAAACTGGGAATAGATATGCGGGCTGGCCGCGATCATCAGCTTGGCACAGGCCAGATAGTTGACGTCCGTGGCCGGTTTGGTGGTGAACACCGGATAATCCGGGCGGCCCTGGACCTGGGCGCGTTTGATTTCCGTGTCCCAATAGGCGCCCTTGACCAGACGCACCATCAGGCGGCGGCCGGAATCGCGGGCCAGCTGGATGATGCGGGTGATCGTTTCGCGGGTGCGCTTCTGATAGGCCTGCACCGCAAGGCCGAGGCCGGTCCAGCCCTCCAGCGACGGTTCATGGCACAAAGCATCGAGCAGCTTCAGCGACAGGGCCAGACGGTCGGCCTCTTCGGCGTCGATGGTGAAGTTCAGGTCATAGGTCTTGGCGATGGCCGCCAGACGCACGATGCGCGGATAGAGGTTTTCCCACACCCCGTCTTCCTGGACCGCTTCGTAGCGGGGCGACAGGGCCGACAGCTTGACCGAAATGCCGTGGCCGCTTTCGGGGCCCTTGGGGGCTTTCCTGTTCTTTTTCAGCTGGGCCTGACGGTATTGCCCGACGGCGGTGATGGCGTCGGCATAGGCCTTTTCATAGCGGTCGGCATCGGCATAGGTGCGCGCGCCTTCGCCCAGCATGTCATAGGAGCACATCCAGCCGTCTTTTTCGGCGCGCTTGAGGGCGGCCTCGATATTCCGCCCAAGGACGAATTGCTCGCCCATGATGCGGATGGCAACCTCGACGGCCTGGCGGATCACCGGCTCGCCGACGCGGGTGACGAGGCGCTTGATATAGCCGGGGAAGTCGACCTTGACCGTGTCATCGACCTCCACAAGGCTGCCCGTCAGCATCAGGCCCCAGGTCGAGGCATTGACGAACAGGCTGTCGGACTGGCCCATGTGACGCGCCCAATCCGCCGAGCCGATCTTTTCTGCAATCAGGCGGTCACGCGTGTGGGCATCGGGGGTGCGCAGCAGCGCCTCGGCCAAACACATCAGCGCCAGGCCTTCTTGAGTGCCGAGCGAAAACTGCTGAAGGAAGGACTCGACCACGCCCTGGCGGTTGGCCGAGCGGCGGGCGGTCATCACGAGGTCGCGGGCAGCCTTGCCGACCAGAGCGCGCTCGTCGGCGCTCAGCGGCGCGGGCGACAGCAGGCTGGCGCAGACCGCGCTTTCATCGACATACTTGTCCCGGTCGAGGTCATCCCAGACCTGAGCACTCAGGGTCGGCGGAGGAAGGGTGGCCATGGGCTGCGGCACCTTGCAAAGACGGACTTGGAAACAAAACAGGTTGCCTATCCGATACGCCGCTTAAGTCCGAATGTGCTTGGCATTTTGGGCCGGATCGCCGAATATTCCCCGGAAAAAGTGGCATATGAGCGATAAAATCATGCTTGACGACACCGACCGGCGGATTCTCAAGGTGCTCCAGGCCGATGGGCGCATCACCAATCAGGATCTGGCCCAGAAATGCCATCTGTCCCCGACCGCCTGTTATGACCGGGTCAAGCGGCTGAAGGAGCGCGGGGTGATCACGGGCTATACGGCCCTGCTGGATCCCAAGGCCATCGACCGGGCGCTGCTGATCTTTGTCGAGGTTCTGCTTGAACGGACCACCGGCGAGATGTTCGACCAGTTCGCCGCCCATGTCCGCCGCACCCCGAGGTGCTCGAATGCCATATGGTCGCGGGCGGGTTTGACTATCTGATCAAGGCCCGGGTGCGCGACATGG
>DAITMY010000232.1:0-3791 GCA_036834925.1 Asticcacaulis sp. | reverse complement strand
GACTGGGCCGTCAAGGCCGCACGGGCTAGATTGAGCGACAGGGTTTCAAAGGTTTCAGCAGGCGGTGGGGGCGGGGTCTCTGTAGCTTTGGGTTGGTCTTTGGGAGGTCTTGGTGCTTCAGGTTTGGTGGACTCAGGTTTAGTGGAAGACGACTGTGCCGAATCAAGCTGCGACACGGTCTCAGCCTTAGGCTTAGACGCTGCTTTGCGGGGCTTAGGGGCAGGTGAAGGGGCGTCTGCCATGATCGTATCAGACCCCGTCTGTAGCGTGGCACCCGCCTTTACAGTGGCTTTTCGGCTCCGGCCTCGGGTCGGTGTCGTCTTCGCGGTCATGATTTCCCCTCTCTGAATCGGTAAGGTGATCTTCTCACTTGCCGAACAATAGCCTAAGAGCAAATTGCGACAGTTGGGAGCCCCGTTATGCGCACACATGGAATTAAGACTGACCCACGCCGGTTCAAGCCTGCGTTTCGTCTTATGATCGTGTCCATTTTGGGGCTGGGCGGTTGCGCCGCCCTGCCTCAGCCGTTTGACGCGCCGATTGATAAGTCGTCTCCTGCGGCGGCATCAGCGGCAGCTGCAGCAAAGGGGGCAAAGGTTTACCCGCGCTGGGCTGAGTTTCCAGAAGCCCCCAAAGACGTCCCGTCCTTGGCCACGATCAAGGGCCGCGTCGAGGCCGTTGAAAAGGTCGATGCCCAACTTCACGCAGAGACCGAGGCCTTGGTCTGGGAGTTGACGGATCCGGAGGCGTTTGCTCGCCAAAATCTGGCTCGGATTGACAAGGCCCAGATGGACCGCATCGAAAAAGAGCCGATCGATATCGTGGCCTGGGCGAAAAAGCACCGGGACAAGGTCCAGCCCCCGGCCCCGATCCAATAACAACACCACAACTCAAGACACACAAACACAAAAAAGGATTGATTTCATGAGCCATTCTGATCTCGAACGCGACCTGGCCCTCGATGCGATGCGTGTCGCTGAAGCGGCGGCGATTGCGGCGGCGACCCGCGTGGGCCGAGGCGACGAAAAAGATGCAGATCAGGCGGCCGTGGACGCCATGCGCACGGCCCTGAATGCCATGAACATTGACGGCCGGATTGTGATCGGCGAGGGCGAGCGCGACGAAGCGCCGATGCTTTATATCGGTGAAAAAGTCGGGACCGGTCAGGGGCCGAAGATCGACATTGCCCTCGATCCGCTCGAAGGGACGACCCTGGCGGCCAAGGCCATGCCCAATGCCCTAGCCGTAGTAGCTTTTGCGCCGTTCGGCGGCATGCTGCATGCGCCGGACACCTATATGGACAAGATTGCTGTCGGTCCGGGCTTCCCGGAGGGGATCATCGACCTTGACGCCACCCCGGCAGAGAACGTCAAGGCCTTAGCCCGCGCAAAGGGTGTCAGCGTCGAGCAGATCACGGCCTGCGTGCTTGATCGCACCCGTCACGAAGGCATTATCGACAGCCTGCGCTCGGCGGGCGTGCGGGTCCACTTGATCACCGACGGCGATGTGGCCGGGGTGATCCATACGGCCCAGCCGGAAACCGGCATTGATATCTATCTCGGTCAAGGCGGTGCGCCCGAAGGCGTGCTGGCCTGTGCGGCCCTGAAATGCGTGGGCGGCCAATTCCAAGGCCGTCTGGTGTTCAAAAAGGACGACGAGCGCGAGCGCGCGGCGCGTCTGGGCCTGACCGACTTCGATCGCAAATATAGCCTGCATGACCTCGTCAGCCAGGACGCCGTGTTTGCCGCCACCGGCGTGACCAAGGGCGCATTGCTCGATGGCGTGCGGGTCAGCAACGGGTTTGTCACGACTGAGACCCTGATCATGACCTCATCGAACCAGACCGTGCGCCGCGTCCGGATGCAGCGCCCGCTCTGATGGGGTCTGTTTCTGCGCCGCTGTTTGACGGCTTGGCCTCACTCAGCGGCCGGATCTGGACGATGCGGACCGCCGACGAAGGGCAGGTCCGCCGTCTGGCCCAAACTGCGGGACTGATCGATCCTCTGGCCCGCGCGGTCGTGGGGCGGGGCATGGGGCCCGAGACGGTATCGGATTATCTCAATCCGACCCTAAAAGCCCTGTTTCCCGATCCCATGAGCTTTCGCGACATGGATAGGGCCGCCGAAGCGATTGTCGAGGCAATCAAGGCGGATCGCTCGGTCTATGTGTTTGCGGACTATGACGTGGATGGGGCCACCAGTGGGGCCTTGCTGGTGCGTTGGTTCCGGGCCTTGGGCCGGGATCTGCCGATCTATGTGCCGGACCGCCTGACCGAGGGCTATGGCCCGTCACCGGCCGCCTTTGCCAAGCTCAAAAGCCTAGGCGCTGATCTTGTGATCACGGTTGATTGCGGGGCCGCAGCCTACGAGGCCGTGATGGCCGCCACAGAGATGGGGCTCGATGTGGTGGTGATCGATCACCACTTGATGAAAGGCGCGCCGCCCGCGTGCCGGGCCGTCGTCAATCCTAACCGGACCGACTGTAACTCGGGTCAAGGCGTGTTGGCCGCTGCGGGCGTGGTGTTTGTGGCGCTCGCCGCGTTGAACCGAGCCGCCGAGGCCGCAGGATTGTTCCAAGACCGGTCCGCGCCGGACCTGCGCCAATGGCTGGATCTCGCCGCTCTTGGGGCGGTGTGCGATGTCACTACCCTGACCGGCTTTAATCGCGCCCTGACGGCGCAGGGTCTCAAGGTCATGGCCCGCTGGCAGAATACCGGCCTGCGCACCCTTATGCAGGTGGCCCAGGGTAAGGATGATCTGCCGGATCTGGCCACGACCTTTACGGCGGGGTTCCTGTTGGGGCCGCGAATCAACGCTGGGGGACGAATCGGTCGCGCTGATCTGGGCCTTCGGCTTTTGTCCACCGATGATCCAACCGAAGCGCGGGATCTGGCGCTGCAGCTGCATGAGCTCAATGCCGAACGTAAAGCCGTCGAGGCGGCGGTCACGGAGGCCGCTGCGGCCCAGGTCGAGGCCAGAGGTGATCCATTTAGCGATGATCCAGCCATTGTCGTGTCCGGCGACGACTGGCACCCCGGCGTAATCGGGATCGTGGCCGGGCGTTTGCGCGAACGTTGGCGCAAGCCCGTGGTGGTGATTGGGACTGACCCGATCAGTGGCATGGGTAAAGGCTCGGGCCGCTCTCAGCCGGGCTTTAATCTCGGGCGAGCCATTCAAAAAGCCGGAGATGACGGCGTCATTCTCGGGGGCGGGGGCCATGCCATGGCGGCGGGGCTAACGCTGAAACTCGACCAGATCGAGGCCTTTCGGACCTATCTCAATACGGCCCTTGCGGGGGAACAAGCCGGGGCGGTCGAGGCCGATCGGGTCGAGATTGATGCGCTCATCAGTCCCGGTCGCGCGGATCGCGCCTTGCTCGACGCGTTTCAGGTTATGGCCCCGTTTGGTCCGGGCAATCCGGAGCCGATGTTTGCCCTGATGGACGTTCGCGTCGCCGAGTCGTCTGCGCTTAAAGGGGGGCATGTGCGCTGTACCCTGACCGAGGCCTCAGGCGGACGGATCAAGGCGATGGCGTGGCGGGCTGCGGAAACCCCGCTGGGGCAACGGTTGTTGGCGCGCGACGGGACCCTTTGCGTTGCCGGGCGGCTGAAGCCGGACGACTATATGGGCCGCAACGGGGTCCAATTCGAAATTGAGGATATCTTTGATCCCCGTTGCGAAATTACGAAATAAGGCTTGCAATGAAAAAAAGCGGGCGATATACCGCCCACCTCCTCGCCGCGGTCCCTTCGTCTATCGGTTAGGACGTCAGGTTTTCAACCTGAAAAGAGG
>DAITMY010000231.1:0-3792 GCA_036834925.1 Asticcacaulis sp. | reverse complement strand
TCTGGGTCACCCGCACCGAGCCCGGGGCCTGGGCCACCGCCCGACGCCTCGAAGCGGCGGGATACACCCCGATCGTCGCGCCTCTGCTGCGGGCCGAGCGTCTGCCTGTCCCCGACAGCGCCCTTGCGTCCCTGCCCGCCGCCTTGATCCTTACCAGCCCCCATGGGGTCGAAGCCCTTCATGCCCGTCTGGCCCCCGGCCACCCGGCCCGCCGCCTGCGGGTCTATGCTGTGGGGGAAGCGACCGCCGCCGCCGCGCGCGCCGCCGGGTTTGATCCGGTCCTGTCCGCCGACGGCGACCGCGAGGCCCTGGCCCAGACCATTGAGACCGATCCGGAGCGACCGGACGGGCCGCTGTTGTTTGCCGGGGCCGATATCCCCGCCGGGGACCTTCCGGCGCGGCTGGCTCCCTCCGGGATCACGGTGCAAACCTTAGCGCTCTATGCCACCCGGCCCTGCCCGGTTGTCTTACCCGCAGCATGCCGGAGCCAGCTCAAGGCCGTCTTGCTGCAATCACCGAGGGCGGCCACGGTCCTAGTGGACGCCGTGCGGGCCAACGCGACGACACTGCCGCCCGCTTGTGCGTTGATCTGCCTGTCTGACGCCGTGGCCACGCCGTTGCGCGAGACATTCGGCGCTGAGCGGATCCATATTGCCGCCACCCCGACCGAAACCGACCTGATCGCCGCCCTGACAGTGGCCTTGAGCGCATAAAGCCACGGTCCAGTAGCGCCTGTTTGAAGCGCCCAAGCATTTTTTTTGCCCCGGTGTCGCCCCGGCCCTTGGCAACGGCCCCGGGACCGTGTAGGGCATGCCTCCCGCGCGGTTTACCGCGTGCGCGACGGCGCCGCTTTAGCTCAGCCGGTAGAGCACCTCATTCGTAATGAGGGGGTCAGGTGTTCGAGTCACCTAAGCGGCACCATTTTTCTTTTTCTATTAATTTAATGACAACACCTGATTTCGGCTTTGCGCCGATAGCCGTCATTCAAGCTCTGCGAAAATCGCCCAAACATCGCAGTTTGCATGTGGCTCTTCAGGATGGTTTTTCCGAAGCGTGATTTGTAGCTCAAGCGCACGTTCGTGATCTGTAACAAGACCCCACTTAGAAAGTTCACTTTTTTCTAATTCGGGCCATCCCCCACAATTGCACAATGCACTTGTGGCAGAGTCAGCTTCGACTAGATCAAAACCGAAGAAACAGAACTTGCTCAGCTCAGGGGGCACTGTAGGGTGCTTCTCAGGATTTCGATAAACGCAAAGCAAACGAGCGCCTATGATTTCTTGAGACGCTAGCTCTTGACGTAAAAAACCCAAGTCCGTGAAAAAATTCAAGCAAAAGTCCTCATTGACGATGTAAGGCCAGTAATAATCCCGAATCTCCCTAAGGACGGGCGCGCAAAGACTGCCGTCTAACGAGACCAATTCGACCACTTGGGTCAACTTAGAAAAATCGATATAATTGGCCCAAGCATCACCATCCGCCCGACCAAAGCGCTCTACTGCTGTGAACCAAGGCTGAGACATCATCAAGCACCTCAATGATTAGAAATATTTCAACTCGTTGACTTTAGCATTCTGAATGTGTACTATTTAATCAGCATAAGCTTTTAGCATAAAACCTGCCCCCATCCAAACATACCAACAGGTTCATAAAGCATAAATTTAAATGCCGATGACTGGCCAACGCATCGCGAAATAGGTCTATATTCTAAAATCGCCTACTGCAAAGCATAGCCGATTATTTGTCGAGACGATCAAATGGGATCAGACCCATTTCCTCTAAGTGCATCCGTTTAGCATCCGCGTAGCGGTGGGCGAATGACTCTCGCTCGTCTTTTGGCCTAGCAAAGTAATTTCGCTCCAACATTTCCCAATCCTCCCCCTCGGCAGACGGCCCCTCCACCTTCGATAGCCAATCGAACCAATGGCCAATTTCGTGAAGAAGCGTTCTGTAGAGTTGAGTATTTCGTGCAGACGAAGCCGTTAATGTGATAACATACTTACGTCCGGATCGCTGAACATCATGCCCATCGGATTTCAGACTTTCCAATTCTTTACTATCATCAGTGTCCAATGATGCAGACCAAATAATTGGTTTTTCTATTTGAACCGCATCAAGAAAGATCACTGGCCCCTTTGCTAGAGATTTACCTTTTACCGTCTCAAGATCAGCACTATAAAGCAATCGCCCCCAAACAGGAGAAACTAAAGTTTGCTTGCGTGATGGTTGTCGAAAAACAAATGTCTGCAGCCCCAACCATTCATTTTTAGGCAGGCCCCCAAGCACACGTGTCACGTCATCAATAGTACATGAATGTATAAAATTTTTAGCATTAGACTCAACTATAAATAGAACCTCTTTATCTGCAATAATACGAACCTCAGCTTTATGCTCACCTATGCAATCAAGCCAATATGGGCCATCATTGCGACTGGGAATTACCATAGAATTGCTTTGGCCGTGCCCTTGCTTAGCAGTACCAATGTTTCGGTTTCGGCGTGTCGGGTTTCGATGTGACTGCATTTTCACACATTGCCATCGACGCTCCCTAGGGGCAACGGCAACTATAGGCTACATGCTCAATACAAAATGGTCAGGTGTTCGAGTCACCAAAGCGGCACCACTTTTTACCCAAAGCCTTACGCCGTCGTATTCACGACATGGCACGTGCCGATTAGGCATCACAAAACCAAATATCAAAAATCCCAACAAACACAAAGCCTTAATCACCCTCAAAACCCACTTGCCTTAATTTTTCATGTGCCTTATCTTTTAAGGCATCTTGTGAGATAGGGTGAAACATGGACCCCAAAGCGGATCTGCAATTGATAGAGGCCATGATGGCCAAGGGCCGTGCGGCCGTAGGGATTGAAGGAGCCAGCCTGATGCTGTGGGGCGGGGCGCTGAGCGTTCTGACCGGCGGGCAATATCTGGCGGAAATCTATGATCTTGGCCGCAGTCATTGGCTGTGGTTATGGCAACCGTGCGTTCTGGGCCTGCTGGGTCTTGGCTTGTTTCTGAACAGCCGGTACCGACGCCGCAGCGACATCATCACCCCGGCTCGGCTTTATCGCGTGAACTTTAGTGCCGCGCTGCTGACCATCGCGGTATTTCTGATCGCCCAAGGGCTATATGGTCGGCCCGACCCGCTGGCGAGCCTGGTGATTGTCTGCGCCACCTTGTGCGTGGTGTTTGCCAATCTGGCGTCCGGGGGCGGATACCGCTGGCTTTATGGCATAGCGGCGGGATGGCTGGCGCTTCTCGCCTATTTTTCAGCCCGCCCCCAGATCCATATCGAAGACATGCTGGTGCTGGCGGCGGCCTTTGCCGGATTACTGTTCGCGCCGGGTCTGGCTCTCACCCTTTTGCACAAGAGGGCGGGGGCATGAGCGATTTTGACTATAAGGCGATCGATGACGTGATCCATGGCCGCTTACGGCTGGCCGTCATGGCCTTTTTGATGACCGCGCGGGCCGCTGATTTTTCGGAGCTGATGAAGGTTACGGGTGCCACCGATGGCAACCTGTCGGCCCAACTCAAGGTGCTGGAATCCCACGCCTATGTCCAGCTGGAGCGCGGCTATATCGGCGCTCGCCCCAATTTGCGCGTCGTGCTGACCCAAGCCGGACAGCATGCCTTGTCCGCCTATATCGCCAAAATCACGGCCCTGATCCAGGAAAGTACCCCCGATGAAACCGCTTAAGACCCTCGCTCTGTTGACCGGGGCCCTGTGCCTTGCCGCCTGCACCCTGTCACCGGCCCCCTCACCCGCCTGGACGTCCGTTCCCACCC
>DAITMY010000230.1:0-3830 GCA_036834925.1 Asticcacaulis sp. | reverse complement strand
CCCTTGTACCGCCCCAGAGGGCGTCCGGATCATCCCCAGCCTCATCGCAATAGATCAAAACGCGTTCCTCTGGCCAGGCCTCAAGCAAGCGCTCCAGCTTCAACGGAGCCTTGAGTTCGGGTACATCAAGGCGCTCGCATTGCTCCGCCGCCTCGGTAGCAATGGCACTCAGACGGGCCAGATTAGTGTGGTCGGCATTGGTGCGGCGGGTGGTGACGAGCTGGATCGCGCCAACCCCAAGTTCTGTGGCTTTTTCGATTACCAGCTCCAGCGGCGCGCGCTTGACCAAGGCCATGACCAGCTCAAGCGAAGACCGCGCGGGTTGCGGTTGCAAACATGCGGTTAACGCAACAACGCAACGCTTCTTGCCCGTCTCGGCGATCTCGGCCTGCCAAGCCCCGTCACGGCCATTGAACACCTCGACAACCGCCCCAATGTCGAGCCGCATCACGGCCATCAGGTAACGGCTCTGAGCCTCATCCAACCCCAGCCGGGCACCGGGTTCAAGATCATGGGTGACGAACAAACGGATCATGGGCGGGGGTTTACGCCGAACCCCGGGTTTTGACCAGAGACGCGAAGTCCGCGCTACGGCGTGGCGAGGTGCCGCAGTCTGCCCTCGCTGCAAAACAAAGCCGCGCATGTTAACATATGGGTTCGGGCGGTATGCCGGGGGTAAGATGCTGCGAACTTTGAGAGCCTTTCTAATCTGGGCGGCAACACCGGTTTTTCTGGGCCTTGCTCTGATCAGCTATCTGGCAGTCCAAGCAGACCCTTTGGGGGGCATGTGTTTTGCCCCTAGCGATTTACCCTTGATGATCGGGGCCTTGGCCGTGCCGTCCGAGGTGGTGCGAGGCGCATCGAGTATGTGGCTTATGTATCTGCTGATGGGTCTTGCCCACATGGGGCCATGGCTTGGCGGGCGGCGTGAAAGCTGCGATTGTGAGGAAAGCTGATCCGCACACGGATTACACCCTCACGGAGGCACCATGGCCAAACCATCCAAACCCGCCGCGCGTCTTGCTAAGGCCCTGACATCGGATAACGCCAAAGATCGGATGGAAGCCCTTCAGGCCTTGCTGGTGGAAAGCCAAGTCTGGGCGATTGAAACCGGCCAGAAGCTCTGCGTCATCCTTGAGGGGCGCGATACCGCTGGAAAAGATGGAGCGCTAAAGCGGATCACGGAGCACGCCTCTGTGCGGCACACGCGGGTGATTGCCTTGCCTAAACCCTCTGACCGGGAAAAGAGCCAGTGGTGGTTTCAGCGCTATGCCGCCCATCTGCCCGCGGCCGGAGAGTGGGTGTTCTTTAACCGCTCTTGGTACAACCGGGCCGGGGTCGAGCGGGTGATGGGTTTTTCCAGCCCGGAGGAGCAGGAAACCTTTCTGCGCGATGTCCCGGATTTTGAGCGCATGCAGGTGCATTCTGGCGTGATCCTGATCAAATACTGGCTGGATATCACCAAGGACGAACAGGCCCGAAGGCTAGAGGCCCGGCGCACGGATCCGCTGAAAACCCTGAAGATCAGCCCCTTGGACGCCGAGGCACAACCGCGCTGGGCCGACTATAGCGCCGCGCGCGACATCATGCTGGAGCGCACCCATCACGATGAAGGCCACTGGACCTGTGTGGCCACGGACGACAAGCCCCTCGCCCGCGAGATGCTGATCCGACATCTGATCCAGACCATTGGCTGTCCGACCCTCAGTGTGCCTGTCCCGGAGCCGGACCCAGCGATCTTGTTTCCGTTCCGCCTAGATGGATCGGCCACGGACCGTCTGGCGCCCTAAACCAAGATTGCGCGTCAGATCGGCTCGCCGGTCATCTCGCTGAGGGCATGCAGACGCGCAAACACACCATCCGTGGCCAAAAGCTCAGCATGGGTGCCACTTTCGACAATCCGACCTTGTTCAAAGACAAGGATTCGATCTGCCTTGCGGATGGTCGAAAGACGGTGGGCGATGATCAGGGTGGTCCGCCCCGCCATCAGCGTATCAATGGCGGCCTGCACTTCGGCCTCGGTTTCTACATCCAGCGACGACGTGGCCTCATCTAAGATCAGCACCGGGGCATCGGCAATAAAGGCCCGGGCAATCGCCACGCGCTGGCGCTCCCCGCCGGACAGCTTGACCCCGCGCTCGCCCACCAAGGTCTCCAGCCCCTGAGGCAGGCGGTCGATGAAGGCTTCGGCTCGGGCCAGACGCGCCGCCTCGCGGATCTCAGCCTCACCGGCATCTGGTCGGGCATAGGCGATGTTTTCGGCGAGCGTCCGGTGAAACAGCGCCGGATCCTGGGGCACCAAGGCCAGATGGCGGCGCAAGCTCGTCTGGGCCACACCGGCAATATCCTGACCGTCAATGACGATCCGGCCTGCCTGCAGATCATACATCCGCTGGATCAGCTTGACGAAGGTGGATTTGCCAGACCCCGTCGCCCCCACCAGCGCGACCCGCTCGCCCGGGCGGATCGAGACCGAGAAATCCTTGTAAAGCGGCTCCGGCTGGTTGGCATAACCAAAGGTAACACCTTCAAACACGATCGCCCCGCGTGCAGACGGGTCAGAAGACGGCACGAAGTCCGGCGCCCCGGCTTTATCCGCCACCTGAAGCGGTGTTTTCATGAACACAGCAGCATCAAGCACATCGTCCATCCCGCGCTGAAGCGCCTGAACCACCTCACCGAAGTTACGCAGAAAGCTGCTCATGACGGTAAAGGTCGTAACCGCAAAGGCCACGTCCCCCGGACTGGCCTCACCCCGTTGCCAGGATAGGACCATAAAGCCGGTCAGGCCCATTTGCAGGATCACCAGCAGCGTGTTCTGGACCATCCAGACGTCGGTAAAGCGGTTCCAAGTCCGCTGGGCCGCGCGTTTCCAACTCTGGACCTTGTCAAAAAGGCGCTTGTCTTCGCGCGCTTCGGCGCCAAAGCTTTTGACCGTCGGCACGCCCCCAATGGCATCGGCAATGGTGCCGCCCAGTTCAGAATCGAGCGCATTCGATTTCAGGTTCGCAGGGCGGATGTAGAACCGGGCGAGAACAATGCTGAGGCCCATGAACAGCACAATAACCCCCGTAGCCAGCATCCCAGCAAACGGCGATTTGAGCCATAAGGAGGCCGTCAGGCCCGTGATCACCAACAGGCTGGGCATCAGCATGTAGATGGCATTGTCGCTGACCGTGTCATAGCCCCACATGGCGCGGGTGATCTTGCGGACAGTCGATCCGGCAAAGGTATTGGCGTGCCAGTCGCTGGAGAACCGCAGCACCTTGCTAAATGCTGCAACCACGAGGCCCGCCATGCCCACCGAATTGAGCACATTGCCCATCCGGAACGCGATATTGCGCACAATGTGGAACAGGGCATACAGCCCGCCAAGACCGCCCCAGATCATCCAGACATAGGCCGGATCCGGCTCTGGGTTCGCCACAGCGTCCACCAACGCCCCAACGGCCCAGGGCACGAGGATGTCACAGAGGGCCGCGATCAGGATCAAACATAGGATGCCGAGGATCAGCCAAGGTGTCCGAAACAGGATTCCACCGACAAAGCCCAAAACCTCCAGATTACCGAGCGGCTTTTCCGTCTTGCCTTTGGTCTCTGTCTTGGCTGGCGTTTGCGTCACGTCTCACCTCTTTCGTCCGGGCTGTCCTAGCGGACTGAGGTCATGATAGCCAGTCAGGAGGCGTAAACCTGACAGCAGCAAAAGGAACTTGTTCCATCCGTGACAATCAGGCCTCAGCCCCCTTGCCCCCCTACAGGTCTGGGCGTAGCGTTCACTCACTCCCTGCCCCTGTTTTCTGCGAAAGCTGAGCCGAAGCATGTTCCAGACG
>DAITMY010000229.1:0-3852 GCA_036834925.1 Asticcacaulis sp. | reverse complement strand
CTCATGTGATCGCCCACCCCATAGGTGGCTCAGCCCAAGGCCAGTTCGGACAGATCGCCTGTTCCGACCACAAAGCCCCCGAAATGCCCGGCCAGCCGGAACAGATAGTCGGTGCGCAGGCCCGCCTGCACGTTCTCGAAGGTCAGATCATAGACCGGCTCACCCCGGCTATAGGGGTGGCCCATATCGGCCAGCATCCGTTCTGCGGCGGGGCGGATATCGATTTCCTCTGCCGTGACCCCCAGCGCCCGCATCAGCGCCCAGGCATCGGCCTTGCTGGCTTCGGACGTGGCAAACCCCGGCAAGGTATAGGCCCGGATCCCGGTGCGCGGCAGGCCAAGGCGATCAAACGCCTTGACGGTGACAATCAGAGCCTGGGTCGAGTCTAACCCTCCCGAAATGCCGATCACCGCGGTCTTGACCCCCGTGGCCTTGAGCCGCTGCATCAGGCCATGGACCTGGATGTTAAAGCCCTCAAAACAGTCCTGATCGCGGCGGGCCGGATCGTCCGGGACGAACGGGAACCGATCCTTGGGCCGCATCAGCCCTAGGTCGGCATAACGCAGGGTCCGCTCAAAGCCGATCCGGCGCGCGGTGACGCCCCCGGCGAACTGGACCGCATCCTGAAACGTCGGGGTCCGCAGCCGTTCCAGCGCGATCCGCTGGACATCGACATCGGCCATGACCAAGGCCCCATCGGCGGCAAAGCGCGCGCCCTCGGCCAAGGGTTCGCCCAGCTCCCAGATCATCGCCTGTCCGTCCCAGGTCAGGTCCGTGGTCGATTCCCCCGGCCCCGAAGCGGTAAAGACATAGGCGGCCAGCGCACTCTGGGACTGGGTGGCACAGAGGCGGCGACGCGTGTCCGCCTTGCCGATCAGCACATTCGAGGCCGACAGGTTCAGCAATACATGCGCCCCGTTGAGCGCCAGTGCCGTTGACGGCGGACGTGGTGACCACAAATCCTCACAGATCTCGATGCCAAAGCTGAAATCCGGCATAGCCGCATCGGCAAAGACCAGATCCGTCCCGAACGGCACCATCTGGCCCGCGAGGCTTACCGTCTGGCCCACCACCCCATGACCGGAGCGGAACCAGCGCTTTTCATAAAATTCCCGATAATTGGGCAGGAAGGTCTTGGGCACCACCCCGAGCAGTCGCCCCCGGTGGACCACCGCCGCCGTGTTGAACAGCCCGCCCATCGCCCGCACCGGCACGCCGACCACCAGAACTGCCTCATAGCGGGCACTGTCGGCCACCAAGCTAGCCAGCGCCTGTTCGGCGGCGGCGATCACCACCGCCTGAAGGTGCAGATCGTCAATCGCATAGCCGGTCAGGCTGAGTTCCGGGAACAGCACCAGCGCCGCGCCCTGCGCCTCCGCTGCATCAATCAGCCGCCAATGCTCCGCCAGATTCGCCCCGGGATCGGCGATGTGCACCGGCGGCGCCACCGCCGCGATCCGCACCAGACCCTGTTGATCGAGGCTGAAAAAGGGGTGCGACGCTAACGCCATGGCTGTTGGTCCCTCGAAATGGCTCGATTGAGCCAAAAGGATCTGAAATTCGTAGATTACTTAGGCACAAAGACTGGAAAACACCACAGGGCCAGATAAAAGGAGCCGGGCTGTTTACCAAACCCTCGCCCCTCCCCGTCCTGCCTGCTGCGAGACCAGACATGACTGAGACGCGCTTCCTCCCGTTCGAAGGGATCGAAAACTTCCGCGACTTCGGCGCCTATAACTCGGCCCGATTCGGCGGTCACGTGCGCAGCGGCATCTTGCTGCGCTCGGCCAACCATTCGACCGCCAGCGATGCCGATCTCGATGCGCTGAACGCCCTGAGCCTGGCCGCTGTCGTCGATCTGCGTCGTCCGCTGGAACGGGACAAGCGTCCGTCGCGCCGCCCCGAGGGCTTTGGCTTTAGCGTGATCGAAAACGACGATCAGGCCGACGATCAGTTTTATCACAACCAGTTTTTCGAAGGCCCGGATCCGGACGTTGATGCCCTGATGGATGTCCGCCTGACTGCCTATCGCAACATGCCCTATCGTCCCCGGCATCTGGACCTCTTCCGCCGATTTTTCGCGGCCGTGTTGGCGGACAAGGGGCCGGTACTGATCCACTGCATGGCCGGAAAAGACCGCACGGGCCTGCTGGCCGCTCTGATGCAGCATGTGCTGGGTGTCCATCCCGATGACATCATGGCCGATTACATGCTCTCCGAAGCACGGATCGACATCCCAGCCCGCGCCGAAGAGATCCGCCATGAACTGCGCCAACGCTTTGGCCGCGACTATGCGCCGGGCATTGCCGAGTTATTAGCTGGGGTGCGTGAACCCTTACTTCAGGCGGCGCTGGACGTCATTACGGAACGTAGCGGTGATCTCAACGCCTATCTTCTGCATGACATCGGCTTGTCGGACACGGATCAGGAGCGCCTGCGAGCGCGACTTCTGGCCGGATAGGTCGATTGAGGCGCTATTATTGCCGTCCCGACGGGTTCAGCCGACAGACGACGCAGCCAGGATACGCGGACCGGACTGTCCAACCCGTCTTGCCTGTCTGCTGAACCCAGTCCTGCGGGGGATCAGGAGGACCTTGACACAATCATAATGACCCTGATTGTCCTCGCTTTCTAATCACCATGGTGTGAAGCCTGCTGAACCGGATGACTCTGGACCCCGATGCCCCTCTTTTCCGAGACCTTGTCCGGCTTCACGGGCCGCTCACGGATCCCGCTCGGCTGTTTCTGGCCCCAGAGCAGCCCACAGAGGCTGTGCGCCTGATCTCCGATGGCGGACGAAATGGGCGCTGGTCATGGCTGATGCTGCCCGACGGGCCGGTCCAGAGCCTCGGCCTCGACGATGGGGCGCAGGTCAGAGAAACCCTGTCCAGCCTTTTGAAATCAAAGATTTTTCCGTCAAGTCCTGATGGCCCGCCTTTTCAGGGGGGATTGGTGGGCCTGTTGGCCTACAGCTACGGCAGCGTGCGCGAGCCCTCGACCCTGCGGCCAGATGAGGAGCCTTGGCCGGTGCTGATGGCGGCCCGGATCAACGCGCTTCTGGCTTTTGATCATGACACCCTGACCCTCTGGGCCGTTGGGTGCGGTGACAGCCTTGAGGCCGCTCTAAAAGCCCGTCAGAGCGCTGAGGCCTGTGCGACCCTCGCCTTACGTGATGACGATCACAGCCGCGCGAGCCTGCCCCCTCCTCTGGCACACGCTTTTGTGCCGGATACGCCGGACGCCACCTATCAGGCCGGGGTCGCCCGCCTTGTGGCGCACATCGCGGCGGGCGAAGTGTTTCAGGCCAATCTGACCCGCGGCTGGACCGGCACCCTGCCTGCTGGCACCGATCTCCTAGGCCTTGCCCGGCATCTGTTGACGGCCTCCCCAGCGCCCTACAGCGCCGTCTGGTCGGTTGGAGACCATACCCTGATCTGCAACAGCCCGGAGCGGTTCCTCAGCGTCAGCCCAACGGGCGTTGTCAGCACCTGCCCGATCAAGGGCACGCGCCCCCGTCATCCCGATCCCGCCCAAGACGCCGCCCACGCGGCCGCCCTGCCGCTGGATCCCAAAGAACGGGCGGAAAACCTGATGATCGTCGATCTGATGCGCAATGATCTGGGCCGGGTCTGTGCCCCCGGCTCGGTTCGGGTGACACGCCTGTTCGAGGTCGAGACCTTTGCCAATGTCCATCATCTGGTATCCGAGGTTCAAGGTCAGCTTGTGGACAACAAGACCGCGCGCGATCTTTTGCTCGATAGCTTCCCCCCCGGCTCGATCACCGGCGCGCCTAAGGTGCGGGCCATGCAGCTACTAAATGATCTCGAACCCCCGCGCGGCCCCTATTGCGGC
>DAITMY010000228.1:0-3863 GCA_036834925.1 Asticcacaulis sp. | reverse complement strand
CCGCCGCAACCAGGCGCGCAACATCGGCGCAGCTTTGAAGGCGGTCGGGAACACCCGCCCGCTGCTGCCGACAAAGGTTTCGACACCGAGGGCGGCGCACCAATCGCGCAAATGCGCCGGATCAAACGCGCGGACCATCGGCTCCAGATAAGGGCGCGCCGTGCCATAGCGATCCAGAAACGGCTCAAGCGGTTCGGAATGGGTGAGATTAAGCCCCCCGCGACCGGCCATGAGAAACTTGCGCGCAGGACTGGGCATGCGCTCGATCACGGTCACAGCAAAGCCGCGTCCGGCGAGACCTTCGGCGGCCATCAAGCCCGCTGGCCCGGCTCCAATCACGACGGCGGTGCGGGCGTGTGTTTGCTGAACAGAGTCCATACACCGGTTTAGGCTGGCCCGACCGGCTTCAGCAAGCCGAAACGCATCAGACCTCTGGCGTGGTCGCCGCAGCGGAAGGCACAGGCGCGACGACCGGCGCCGAAACGGCTGGCTTCCGCGCCGGGACCTCTGCCCGCTCCAACGCCTTGACCACCAAGCCCGGCGTCAAAAGTTGCGGCAGGATTTCCGGCGCCCCGCCGCCCGCCGGATAAACAAGATAAAGCGGCACGCCCGACCGCCCATGACGGGCCAGCTCAGCAGCAATCATGTCGTCGCGATTGGTCCAGTCCCCGACCAGATAGGCCGTTCCGGTACGTTTGAGCGCCTGTTCGACATCGCGGGTTTCCAGCGCCACCTGCTCATTGACCTTACAGGTCACACACCAAGCGGCTGTCAGATTGACCAGCACGGGTCGCCCTTCCGCCCGCAAAGCCGCCAGCGCTAGCGGCGTGAAGGGTCGGGACTCGAGCTTGCCCGGCGCGGCTTTTACAGGGCCGGAGGCTGGCACCGGAGCCATCAGCGCGCCCGTGACCATCAAGCTCAGCGCCCCGGCGACCGACAGAGCCGAGGCCGTCAGCGCGACCAGCCCCCCTTGACCCACCGCGCGCTGACGCTGCCAGACGCCAAACAGAAAGAGCCCAAACGCCAACACCAGCGCCGAGGTCAAAAGATTAGCCAGCGCCAGACTGCCGGTCTGTTCAGCGAACACCCACAGCATCCAACCGGCGGCCCCATACATCGGAAAAGCCATAATCTTACGAAACCCGTCCATCCACGGCCCAGGGCGCGGCAGGGCGCGCAATAAGGGCGGCGTGAGGCTGAGCAAGACGAACGGCAAGGCAAACCCGAGCCCCAAGGCCGCAAAAATCCCCAGTGAAATCAGCGCAGGCTGAACAAGTGCAAACCCGACGGCCCCAGCCATGAACGGGGCTGAACAAGGCGCGGCCACCACCACCGCCAAGGCACCGGTAAAGAAAGCCCCCATAAGGCCGCCCTTGGCCTGAAGTTCGCTGCCCGCCGACTGAACCGACAAACCGGCCTCGAACACCTTGGACATATTGAGCGCCACCGCCAGCATCAGCAGGGCCAGCGCCCCGGTGGCAAAGGGCGATTGCAGCTGAAAGCCCCATCCAGCGGCTTCCCCGGCGGCGCGGGCGGCGATCAGGATCCCCGCCAGTCCGAGGAAAGTGACCAACACCCCGGCGAGGAACATCAGCCCATGCAGGCGCGCTTCGCTCAGATCGCCGCCACTGCGAACCAGCGCCGTGGCCTTCATCGACAGCACGGGGAACACACAGGGCATCAAATTGAGGATCAGCCCGCCCAGAAACGCGGCTCCCGCCGCCAGCCACAGCCCAGCGGCCCCCTCAGGGAACAGCCCAGCGGCCTGATTGGCTTCGGCCTTGTCCGCATCGAGCGCGTCGGCGTCGCGCAGAGGCTGGCCGTTCGTCAGCGGCAGCGGCGCACCGGATGTGGCGGCAATCTCGAAAGCCGTGCCATCCGCTAGGGCCAGCACGCCCGTTAGGGGGGCCTTAAAGCCCTTATCAAGTGAAAGCCCAAGCGAAAGGCCCGCCTCGCCCTGTTCAACAGATTGCACGGCCGTGTGCACGACCTGACGCCCCTGATTGGCAAAGAAATAAGCCCCGTGCAGATCCCGACCAGCCAGCTCCGATCCGGCAAGGCTCAGGCGTCCCTGGGTACCGGATGGTGTGATCCGCGCCTCGATGGCCGACGGCTTGGGCGCTTCGGCCAGCATCCGTGTCAGGGCCTTGCCATGCTTCGCGTCCGGTTTGACCTGGCCGTCGGCAATCGGCAGCGACAGACTGACGTCCGCACTTTCGGGGATACAGATATCGGCACAGACGAGGAAATCGACCCGCGCCCGCAGGGTCACGGCACTGCCCGGGCGGGCATTGGCCGGGACGCTCAACGGCACGGCCAAGTACGCGGCATCGGAGTAGCCGTAATTCATCAGATTGGCGACCCGCTGGCGCTCCGGCACCGGCCAGACAATCTCTCCCGCCGACCAGCCCTCAGGCAGGGTCCAGCGGATCTTGGTGGCGAGACCTGAATCCCCCGGATTGAGCCAATAGGTGTGCCAGCCCGGCGCGATTGTGTGATGGATGGCCACAAAGCTGGTGCCGCCGGGGATCAGAGCCTGTTGTTGGGACACAAGCTCGACCGTCAGGTGATCCGTCTTGACCGGTGCAGCGCGACCGATACCGGCAACGCCCACGGCCAGAAATCCGACAAGCATCAGCAGACCCAGAGCCTGGATCAGGGGCTCAAAGGTCTGAGACATGGTGCGGGTCATGCCCCGTCGTGTGGCCTGTGTCATCGGATATCCGTCCCTTACGCGCATCGGCCCCCTGCCCCGTCCAAACAGGTCCAACGCCAGTTTACGACACGGATCGGCCCGGCGATCAATCCTGTTGGCGCGTTCTCGGCAATTATCGGGCCACGATCTTCGATTGCCACTGTGCTCTGGAAAAGAGACACTTTGAAGTCGACTCAGCACAGAGGGGAACCATGCCCGCAGCATTTGATGATCTGTGGATCGGACAGGTGGTGTCCCTCGGGGCCACAGCGATCAACCCGCAGGAAATGAGCCAGTTCTGCAAGACCTTTGCCCCGCACTGGGACTGTGAAAATGGCGCACCCGATGTGCTCGTTTATGCCATCTGGTCACGGCTGCATGAGGAAGCGGCCCAGACTTGGCCGACCTCGAAACTGCTGGCGATGGACGCCCTGCGCTGGACCCGTAACCCGCCGCCAGGCGAATTGTTGCGTGCCCGCATGACCATCATGGGCAAGGATGCTGTGGGCGATACGAAAGGCGTGGTCATCGCCCAGCACGACCTGTTGGACGAAGCCGGACGGCTGGTGTTTTCCTGCCTGACCCGGTCAGTGTTTCAGCGTAACCCCAAGATCGATTTCGAGATCTAAGGCCCATTCAAACCTGCGGGCTCAACAAAAAACCCCCGGCTCGCACCGGGGGTTTCGTGTTTCAGACCGAAAGGGTCTTAGTTGGCGTTAGCCGGGATTTCCGCCGTAGCGCGGTCGAGCGCCAGAGCGATCAGCTTGTCCCAGGCCAGCAGCGAGATCAGGTGCGCATAGATGTGGGTCAGCGCGCCATTGTCACGCAGCTCGACCAGCTTTTCCGCCGGCAAAGCGTTCAGCTTGGCTTCGTCGATGGCGAAATACTCGGCCAGCTTTTGCGGCTCAGCCGGGGTGCCATCCGGATTTTGCGGACGGAACACGGTTTCGCGGACGGTGAACAGGTCGAGGCCCTTCAGCAGCTCAACGAAGGACTCGGTACGGCGACGCTCGACTTCAAAGTCGTTGCAGAACTGCATGGCGTTTTCGACAAACGCCGACGGCTTGCCGTTTTCGAAGAACGGCACATCCGGGTTGGTCCCAACAGCGTCCGAGGCTGTGTCGACGCACAGGATCAAGCGCTCACCATCGTCGTCATTGGCGAACAC
>DAITMY010000227.1:0-3951 GCA_036834925.1 Asticcacaulis sp. | reverse complement strand
CCCCCGTGACCGATGATTTTCTGGCCCGGTTTCAGATCGAAACCCTTCCGGTGCATGGCAAGATTGTCCGGCTCGGCGCGACGATTGACTCCATTCTGGCAGCCCATGCCTATCCGGACCTCGTGGCCAATCTTTTGGGTGAGGCCTGTGCCCTGGCTGTGCTGATTGGTTCGGCGCTCAAGCATGATGGCCGCCTGATCCTTCAGGCCCAAGGGGACGGGCCGGTGGCCTATGTGGTGGCGGACTATGATACGTCCGGGCACTTACGCGGCTTTTGCCGCTTCAACGCCGAAGCGGTCGCGGCGCTCGCCGACGATGGACGTGGCCACTATGCGCAGGTTGGGGCCAAGGCCTTGCTGGGCAAGGGCACCTTTATCATGACCATTGATCCGGGCGCAGGCATGGAGCGCTATCAGGGCGTGACCCCGATTGAGGGCGAGTCCTTGGCCCTGTGTGCTGAAGCCTATTTCGCTCAGTCCGAACAGATCCCGACCCGCGTTCGATTGGCTGTGGCCCGGCATATGGATGCGACAGGAACCCGGTGGCGGGCCGGTGGGGCGTTGATCCAATATGTTGCGTCGGACCAAGCCCGAGGGGATACGCGCGAGGCGTGGGAACACTGTGATGTCTTGTTCCGCACCTTGGGCGAGGATGAGCTGGTGGATCCAGATCTACCAGCGGACAGGCTTTTGTACCGACTGTTCCATGAGGACGGGGTGCGGATGAATACGCCGCAGCCGGTCGAGAAATTCTGTCGCTGCTCGCAAGAGCGCATCGAGGCGCTCGTCCAGTCGTTCCCTGTTTCGGAACGTGCGGAGATGGCCGAGGACGATGGCCAAATCCGCGTCACCTGTGAGTATTGCTCGAAGGTCTATGCCGTAGATCCCGCGGCGCTGGAGGCAGACGCCCGCCCCTTGTAAGGCGGGCCAATATCGTCGGATGCGCCCTCAGGTTTCCAGATCGAGGGCGTAACCGGCGGAGCGTACCGTGCGGATCGGATCGTTTTCTTCGTCGATATTTAGTGCCTTACGCAGGCGACCAATGTGCACATCGACGGTACGGGCTTCGACATAGACATCCGAGCCCCAGACCGCATCCAAAAGCTGTTCACGGCTGAACACCCGTCCCGGGTGCTGCATCATGTAGTCCAGTAGACGAAATTCCGTCGGACCCAGGTGGATTTCACGGCCCGAGCGCTTCACCCGGTGGGCCACGCGGTCAATGACGATATCGCCATGACGAACACGGTCTTCCGCCAGACCCGGACGAATGCGGCGCAGTACAGCGCGGATCCGCGCCGTCAACTCGGTCATGGAAAATGGCTTGACCACATAGTCATCGGCGCCTGTATCGAGACCCCGGATCCGGTCCGTCTCTTCGCCCCGCGCGGTGAGCATGATGATCGGCAGATTGCGCGTTTCAGCCCGTCCGCGCAGACGGCGGCAGACCTCGATGCCCGAGACCTTGGGTAGCATCCAATCCAGGATCACCAGATCCGGCAAACGCTCGTCGATCTGGACCAGCGCCTCTTCGCCATCCGAGGCCATGGTGACCTTATAGCCTTCTTTTTCCAGATTATACTGGAGCAAGGTAGCCAAGGCATCTTCATCTTCTACGACCAGAATGTACGGTGTCACCGACAGCTCCCAGGACTTACAGTTCCAAATCCGACATCTTCGGACGTTGCGCAACTGCGTCTTCGCCCGTGATTTCGTAGTGGATAAACTCAGCGATGTTTGTTGCGTAATCGCCAATACGTTCGAGGTTTTTAGCAATGAACAACAGGTGCGCACAGGGACCAATAGTGCGGGGATCGCTCATCATATAGGTCAAAAGCTCGCGAAAGAGCGCGTTATAATGCTCATCGACTTCGTCATCCGATGACCAGACTTCCATAGCCCGGTCCAGTTCACCGGCGGTATAGGCATCGAGGACGTCCCGAAGCCGCGCCGCCACCAGTCGCCCCATCCGCTCAATCGAGCGTGTCAGCGGCGTCATCGGATCGGATTCGGCAATCACCAAAGCGCGCTTCGCGATATTCTTTCCAAGGTCGCCGGTCCGCTCCAGCGCCAGAGAAATTTTCAGCGCACAGACTGTTTTGCGAAGATCGCGGGCCATCGGTTGGCGAAGCGCGATCAGACGCACAGCCTTGCGTTCGATCTCACCCTGAAGCTGATCTAAACGGCCATCACGCGAAACAACCGCCTGGGCCAGCGCCACATCCCGACGCGCCACAGAATCCACAGCATCGGCAACCTGGGCCTCGGCCAGGCCGCCCATGCGTGCGACTTCGGCGCTTAGCTGCGCCAGCTCGTCAGAATAGGATTTCACGATGTGCTGGGTCATAGGTCAGAGGAACACGGCGCCATCCTCCCCGATAGCGCCGTTTGCGTTACGGATCAACCAAAGCGACCCGTGATGTAGTCCTGGGTGCGCGTATCCCGAGGATTGGTGAAAATTTCCTCGGTCGGACCATCTTCCACCAACTTACCGAGGTGGAAGAAAGCCGTTTTCTGAGATACCCGGGCGGCCTGGGCCATAGAATGGGTGACGATAACGATGCAGTACTGTTGGCGCAGCTCGTCAATCAGCTCTTCGATCTTGGCCGTGGCAATCGGGTCGAGCGCCGAACAGGGCTCATCCATCAGAATCACCTCGGGGCTGACGGCGATAGCACGGGCGATCACCAGACGCTGCTGCTGACCACCGGACAGGCCGGTGCCCGGCTGGTGCAGACGATCCGCGACTTCGTCCCAGAGGCTGGCCTTTCGCAGCGACGCTTCAACGATCGCATCCATGTCCGACTTAGAGGCGGCCAGACCGTGAATGCGCGGACCATAGGCCACGTTTTCATAGATCGACTTGGGGAACGGGTTCGGCTTCTGGAACACCATGCCCACGCGCGCCCTCAGGATCACCGGATCGATCTTGCGGTCCGTGACCTCTTCACCATCGATGGCAATCGACCCATTGACCCGCGCGCCCGGGATGGTGTCATTCATGCGGTTGATACACCGCAGGAACGTCGACTTGCCGCAGCCAGACGGACCGATGAAGGCCGTAACGGCCTTGTCGGGGATGTTAATGCTGACACCATGCAGGGCCTGCTTTTCGCCGTAAAAGACATTCACGTCCTTGGCGATGACCTTGGCCGGTTGGCCGTTACCAGAGGTCGGATTGAGCCGGGTCGTATCCAAAAGCGCAGCTCCTGCTGAATCACCGGGAGAAGAAACATCAGACATGGGACTTACCATCTCCGCTCGAAACGTCGGCGCAGGACGATGGCCGCCGCATTCATAAGGATCATAAAGACCAGCAGGACGATAATCGCCGCTGCCGTCCGTTCATGGAAAGCCCGCTCAGACGCGTTTTCCCAAATAAAGATCTGCACCGGCAAAACCGTCGAGGCCGCCGTGAAGCCTTCGGCCACGCCGGGAACGAACGAGACCATGCCGATCATCAGCAGGGGCGCCGTTTCGCCGATAGCATGGGCCAGCGAGATGATGGTTCCGGTCATGACACCCGGCATAGCCAGCGGCAACACGTGCTGGAACACGGCCTGAGTCTTGGACGCACCAACCCCGAGCGCGGCTTCGCGGATCGAAGGCGGCACGGCCTTGAGCGACGAGCGGGTCGCAATGATGATGGTCGGTAGCGCCATCAGCGCCAAGACAAGCCCACCCACGAGCGGGGACGAGCGCGGCAGGCCGAGCCAGTTGATAAACACCGCCAGACCCAGAAGGCCGTAGACGATCGAGGGCACGGCCGCGAGGTTGTTGATATTGACCTCGATCAGGTCGGTCAGCTTGTTCTTAGGGGCGAACTCTTCGAGATAGACCGCTGCCGACACCCCGACCGGCACCGCAATCAAGGCCGTCACAATCAGCATGAGGGCTGAGCCGACAATGGCGCCGAGCAGGCCCGCCTGTTCCGGGTGGGTCGAGTCTGAAT
>DAITMY010000226.1:0-3958 GCA_036834925.1 Asticcacaulis sp. | reverse complement strand
GTACCACCCCACCCAAAATCCCCCTAGGCTATCATTGTCCGTTGGCCTTAAGCCCCCTATTGCCGCCGCCATTTGACGGTGAATTCGTCTGGGCCAAATACGATATTCTGGCGACCGTCGCCGTCAGTCGGTTGGATCGGTTCAAAGGGCCTCGAAAAACCGAAGGCGGACGCCACTGGGTCACAGGCCATCTGTCACCCTTACAGTACGCGGCAATCCAGCGGGCTGTTTTGGCCGGCTTGGGCCTAGAAATCTTGACAAAACACGTCTGATTGTCTAATGAGGATTATCCCGCTCTGCTGACGCATCGGGCTTGGAGACTGCGGGCTTACCCCTGCAGCAGGTTCCGGCTCAGATCCGGAACCTCAGAGAATTCAGAAAGGCTCCGTGCACAGCGGGGCCTTTCGTTTTCTCAGCCGGGTCCGCCTCTGACCGCAACTGCCCTTGCCTTTACAGGGCGGCTTGCGTAGTGTCCGCGCCCTGAATTCGCTTATTTCCAGCTCGAAAAGTTACCCATGAAGATCAACGCCAATACCATCAAACCGGGCATGGTGCTGCAACACGACAACGGTCTGTGGGCCGTGGTCAAGACCGCCCATGTGAAGCCCGGCAAGGGCGGCGCCTTTGCTCAGGTTGAAATGAAAAACCTGGTGACCGGCACCAAGCTGAACGAGCGTTTCCGTTCAGACGACTCGGTCGAGCGCGTCACGCTGGAGCAAAAGGACCACCAGTTCCTGTACGCCGAAGGCGACATGCTGGTATTCATGGACCAAGACACCTACGAGCAGATCGAGCTGCACAAGGATTGGGTCGGCGAAGAGCGCGTCCAGTTCCTTCAGGACGGCATGGTCGTGGTGATCGAGTCCCACGAAGAACGCCCCATCGGCATTTCCCTGCCGGAAACGGTTGTGCTGGAAATCGTCGAAACCGAGCCGACCATCAAGGGGCAGACGGCCTCGTCCTCCTATAAACCGGCCATCGCCAGCAACGGTATGCGGATCATGATCCCGCCGTTCATGGGCACCGGTGAAAAGGTGCTCGTTTCGACCGAAACCTGCGAATACATGCGTCGCGCCGACTAAAAGAAGCCCGCTTTGATCACCCAATCCGCACTGATTCAGGCCATGGTGGCCGCGGTCCGCAAGTCGGTCCGTGGCCTTTCCCGCGATTTCGGCGAGGTCGCGGCCCTGCAGGTGGCCCGCAAGGGTCCAGCAGACTTTGTCACCGCTGCCGATACCCGCGTCGAACAGGCCCTGTTCGAGGAGCTGTTGCGACTACGCCCGGGCTATAGCTTCCTGGGCGAAGAGCGTGGCCTCGTTGAGGGCACGGACAAGACCCATACCTGGATCGTGGACCCCATCGACGGGACCACGAACTTTATTCACGGCCTGCCGCACTTTGCCACCACCGTGGCGCTGGAACGCGACGGCGAGATCGTGGCTGGGGTCACCTATAACCCCATCACCAACGACCTCTATTGGGCGGAAAAGGGCAAGGGCGCGTACCATAACGATGCCCGCCTGCGGGTCTCGGGTCGCAAGATGCTGGATGACAGCTTGCTCGCCACCGGCCTGCCGTTCGTCGGCAAGACCGGCCATGCTCAGGCGCTCAAGGACCTGCACCAGATCATGCAGCGCACGGCCGGGATCCGCCGCTTTGGCGCGGCCTCGCTGGACTTGGCCTTTGTGGCTGCCGGACGCTTTGACGGCTTCTGGGAACGCGGCCTCAAGCCGTGGGACATGGCCGCCGGGATCCTGATGGTCACTGAAGCCGGGGGCAAGGTCTCAAGCCTCGGCAATCTGGACGACAAGCCGACCGTGACCGGCGACATCCTGGCTGCCAACCTCGAACTGCACGGCCAGATCCTCGACAAGCTGGCCCTCGCCCAGGCTTAAGCCACAGGCCGGCATCACAGATCGAAGAGACGGGGATAAGCTCAGCTTGTCCCCGTTTTTATGAGCCTAAAAACGTAATCCGGCCCGTGTGCACATCATGGATTGCGCCTGCGACCTTGAGCTGCCCACTGGCCACGCGCGCCTTCAACACCGGGCTGCGAGCAGTCATATTGACGATCGTCTGCTCGACATTGATGTGGGTGACCTTATCCACCAGCGCATGATTGTGCGAGTTGACCTCGCCCATCGGCGGCGCCGCCCGCACAGCAGGCTTCAGGTTGTCCAGCAGGGCCGTGATATTGCCCATCTTGACGTCATCGAGGGCCCCCTTGATCGCCCCACAGGACGAATGCCCGAGCACCAGAATGGCCTTCGCCCCGGCTACTTCAGTGGCATATTCAAACGAGCCTAAGATGTCAGTATTGACGAAATTCCCGGCAATACGGGCAACAAAGATATCCCCGATCTGCTGATCGAGCAGGGTCTCGACCGGCACCCTTGAGTCAATACAGCTCAGCACACAGGCAAACGGGGCCTGCCCCTTCTCCGTGCCATGCACGAGCGTATGGGTATGGCAATGGGCCGGGGCCTCGGCCAGAAACCGTTGGTGGCCTTGCTTCAGGAGCGCCAGGGCATAATCCGGTGTGATAGTCTTTTGCACCAAAGGGGTCATGACCTGACACGGATCCATGCCCGACTGCATATAAAGGTCCGGCCCGGCAAGCGATTGCGCCTGGCTATCGCTGGCCCGGGGGCCAATCAAACCAACCCCGGCGCCACCGGCGATCACACCGGCTAACCCCCGTAACAGAAACCCGCGCCGCGACGTCATGGCCCGCTCCTTGCCCGCCCGGCCCCGTGCCGGTTCCGGCCTCAGTCTGCGCTCAGGGGCTTAAGAACCGGTGTTGGGAAGGAAGTCATAGTCATTCATCATTTTCAACAGTCGCAAGCGCCACCTCAACAACCTTGCAAACACTGTCAACATGTGTAGAAATTACCATATCTATAGAAATAGGATCGATGTTTCCCAAATAATTATGAACCAGTATATTTCTAAATCCTGAAATTTTTCGCCACTCAATATGCGAATATCTTAACTTTATAAATTCGGGCAACTTTTGGCAGGACTCAGAAAGCGTTTGAAGATTACGCAAAGCCGCATCGTAAAGAATATCATCACTTAAAATACTACCGCGCTCACGAATGCGATTCAGCTTGTCGCGGCACTCAAGAATATGTCTGGCATGCGCGCGCCATTTAGAGCTCACAACGCCCGCGCCTCAAGAAGCACAGAATCCCGAAGATGCGGACTGAGCTCGTGCTCAGGAATGAGATCAATCTTGCGCCCCGTTAGCCCTGCTAATTTCTCCGATAAGGCTAACCTTTGAGCAAACAGATCATAGCCCGGCCCAAAGTCGACGAGGACATCAATGTCACTGTCCTCAGTTTCTTCACCTCGGGCAACGGACCCAAAAACACGCAAGGAACGCCCCCCATGGGCCTTAACGAGGGCCTCAATATCCGCTTTTTGATGCCGAAGAACGTCCAAGAGCATGGCGCACTATACCATGACCGCTATGATAAAAAAACGGCCCCGTTTCCGGGGCCGCTCTGAGCATTAGTCTTCCTTGATGCGCTTTTTGCGGAACGACGGGTTCAGTTCCTTTTTGCGCAAGCGGATATTCTTGGGGGTCACTTCGACCAGTTCATCGTCTTCGATATAGGCGATGGCTTGTTCGAGAGTCATGCGGCGCGGCGGGGTCAGGCGGATGGCCTCGTCCTTGCCGGAGGCGCGCACGTTGGTCAGCTGCTTGGCCTTCATCGGGTTGACGTCGAGGTCATCCGAACGGCTGTTCTCACCGATGATCATGCCCATATAGGTCTTTTCGCCCGCGCCCACGAACATCACGCCGCGCTCTTCGAGGTTCCACAGGGCATAGGCCGCCGTTTCCCCGTCCGAGTTGGAGATTAGCACGCCCTTGCGCTGCTGGTCGATGGCGCCCTTGTAGGGCTCATAGTGGCTGAACACGCGGTTGAGCACGCCCGACCCCCGGGTGTCGGTC
>DAITMY010000225.1:0-3968 GCA_036834925.1 Asticcacaulis sp. | reverse complement strand
GTTCATAGGCCGCAACGATGTCCGACACCCGGTTCGCCTTGGCTGGAACCACCGCCTCAAAGGTCTGATTGAGGACAACCGCGCGATCTTTGATCCGGACCAGATCGGCCTGATAGCGGACCACAGCCTTGGGATTGCGGCCCTTGTCGTTGTAATGGACGGCAAAATCCTGAACGGCCAGGGTCAGACGATACTGCGACCGGCGCGGGCTGGCGGCATTGACCAGATCTACCGCTTCACTTTGCCGGGCAAACGCGGTGACCAGCGCCCCCTGAAACAAGGTCTCGGAGGGGGCGGACCAGCGCGACTTGGCAATATAGGACACTTCCTGCCCCTCGACCGTCAACAGCCGATCCCCAGCCGCCGCGCGCGGAAAGGTAATGTCGCCCAGACTGACCGCCTGCTTATCCGCCGTCGCCAGCTTACTCGCTTCCACCGGGCTAGCCGCGTCAGACGCCGGAGCCGCTGAAAACTGATAGAGCTTCACGTCTTTGGGCCGCTCAAATACGGTGATACAGGCGCTGAGCCCAAGCGCGAGGCCAAGGACAGCCCCAGTTGCGGACAAACGGCGAACCGTTGGCATGGAAACCGTCATCACTCACGCACCTTTCGTTCTTCGGCCGGGCCTTTATTGATCAGGGTCTGCGGGCTGGAGCGCGCCTCTTCTGCGAGACGTTCCATCGACTGAGCCGCCCGGTTCAGATTGACCACCGACGCCTTCAGCTCCGGCAAGGCGTTGTCATTGAAGTCATCGATCGGGGCTTCCAGCTTGGTCGTGATCCGCCGCACATCCTTGGCGGCCGCTTCGATCTCGGCGGAAGCCTTGTTGATCTTTTCCATGGTTTGGGGCGCATCGCCCTCAACCAACGCTCGGGTCGTGGCCGACAGCTTCTTGATCTCTTCGGCGGCATCAGCGGCATTGGTCAGCGCCCGTTCCGCTTCGGCCAGCAATTGCTGCCGCTCTTTGAGCTGAGCCGTGATGGACTCAACGTTTTCCAGACTGCGCGAGAACGAGCGGATGTTGTCATCCGAAAGAACCTTATTGACCTGGGTCATGGCCTCAATAGCCCGGTCCAGTACACTGCCCCCACCCTGGAGCAGTTCCGTCAGGGCACTGGGCATGGTCGGGATAATCGGGATCCGGTTCTTGGGCGTCATCTCTTTCAGCAACGGGGCCTGATAGCTGCCCGGAGTGATCTGGATATAGTTGATACCCGTGATCCCCTGGGGCTCCAGCTGAGCGCGCGAGTCGGTGCGCACCGGCGTGCCGCCTTCAAGCTCAACCGTGGCAATCACCTGGGCGGTATTGATGGCCCCAAGGCGAAGTTCGGTCACCTTGCCGACGCGGATACCGTTGAAATGCACCTCACCGCCCTCAGACAGGCCACGCACCGGGTTATCGAACACCACTTCATAAATGTCGTATTTCTGGTCGAGCTGCATCCGACCCAACCAGAAGGCAAAAGCGGCCAGACCGATGATCAACACCAGTGTGACCAGCCCCACAGCGGTGTAATGGGCATTGCGCTCCATTATCGCACTCCTTGTCGTGCGGCCCGCCCCCGGGGGCCCAGAAAATACTCACGGATCCACGGATGGTCCGACTGTTCCAGCGCCCGGGGCGGGGCCATGGCCACCACCCGCTTATCAGCCAGAACGGCGATCTGATCACAGACAGCATAAAGACTGTCCAGATCGTGGGTTATCATAAACACGGTCAGGCCCAGGCTCGACACCAGATCGCGCAACAGCGCATCAAACGCCGCGGCGCCGATGGGATCCAGCCCGGCGGTCGGCTCATCGAGAAACAGAAGCTCCGGATCCATCGCTAACGCCCGGGCCAGCGCCGCCCGCTTGATCATCCCCCCCGACAACTCTGCCGGCTTTAACCGCCCGGCATCCACAGACAGACCCGCGAGGACAATTTTAAGATCCGCGATTTCGTCTGCATCCGAAGGCGACAAGTGGGCGTGCTCGATCAAGGGCGCGGCAACATTCTCGCGTACCGTCAGATTGGAAAACAGCGCTCCGCTCTGAAACATCACGCCCCAGCGCCGCTCGATGCTGCGCCTTGCCTTGCCGGACACCTTGGACAAGTCCTGACCAAACACCTCAATCGTGCCGCCTTGAGGTTCCCGCAGACCGATGATCGTGTTCAGAAGCACACTCTTGCCCGAACCTGATCCGCCGACTACGCCCGTGATTTGGCCACGCGGCAAAGTCAGGTCGAGCTGGTCATGGATGACCCGTTTGCCAAAGCGATTAACGAGGCTGCGCACAATGACCGGCGCATCGGCATGGTCCGTCAAGGGTGGGACGGGCGTCTCGCTCATGTCACATCCCCAATTCCAAGAAGATCAGGGCGAACACAGCGTCCAAGAATATGATGGCAAAGATCGCTTGGACCACAGCGCTCGTGACCTTGCGTCCCAGCGTCTCCACATCGCCCGTGACCGTCAGCCCCATACGGCACCCGATTGAGGCCACCACTGCCGCAAACACCGGCGTCTTGATCATCCCGACTATGAAGTGATCGACGCTGACATTGGCGACCATCCGCTGAAGGAAAAACACCGGGGTCAGGTCAAGTTTAACCCACGCGACCAGTAGCCCCCCGCCAAGGCCTGCGAGAATTCCGGCAAATACCAATAGTGGGGACAACAGGATCAGCGCCAGCATACGCGGCAGCACCAGCGCTTCAAACGGGTCAACGCCCATGACCCGCATGGCATTGACCTCTTGGTTCATCTTCATCGCGCCGATTTCCGCGGCAAAGCTGGACGCCGAGCGCCCGGCCAACAGTACCGAGGTGATCAGAACGGCAAATTCCCGGGTGACCGACACCCCGATCATTTCCACCGTAAAGACGGCGGCCCCGAATTGCAGCAACTGGTCCGCACTCAAGAACGCGACCACCGCCCCAACAAAGAAGTTGGTGGTGATGATGATCGGCAAGGCATCCAGCCCCGCCCGCTCCGCGAGGCTGAACAGCGCGGCATAGCGGATCTTATGCGGGGCCATCAGACTGCGCAGCAAGGTTGAAACCACGGCCCCAAAAAACGCCAATTGCCCACCGATCTCGTTGACCACATCCATGGTCCCGCGCCCCAGCTTTTGTAGCGTGCGGGTCACGAGATCGCCCTTGGGCCGCTTTTTGACGTTCCAAGCTCGGCTGCCCTTGGCCTTGAGAACCAGATCTACAACCTGACGGGCCTCAGGCCGGTCTGCAAAAAAATCTTCGGGGGTTTGTGGCCCCAGCGCCCGCAACAGGGCATAGGCCCCGGCCGTATCGAGCCGCCCGACGGCGTGCCAGTCCACGGCCTCAATTTTTTGACGCAAAAGGGCAGTCCTGATACGCGACATGCACGGCCCAAGCTGATCCGCTGTCCAGTCCCCGCTCAGGCGTAAGGTCTGCACCCCGTCCTTTGCATCAATGCTGAAACCCGCACGGCTCATGCCCTGTTCGAATCCTTGTATCCAAGTAGGCCGTATTTAGACACGAAACGGGGGGGCTCGATGCCTCCTGATCTATTCACGGCATTTTTTTAATCGGCGTGACTGAAAAACACGACCACAACATGGCAAACGCCCAATTCTTGACCGATATGCGACAAAAAGGAAGATACACCCTTTTATGATTGCGAACCGTTCGCACACATGGCATGACACTGTCCTCGATGCGCCACTGCCTATCTGGAGTCCTAATGCTGAAGTTCCTGTCGCTCGCTGCCGTTTCGGTTCTGGCCTTAGGCCTCAGCGCCTGCTCGCAGCCCGCAAGCCCGGATGCGGCGCCCAAGGCCAAGAACGGCGTCCTCAATCTTTACACCGCGCGGCATTACGATGCCGACGAGAAGATCTATGCCGCCTTCACCAAGGCCACCGGCATCGAAGTGCGCCGTCTGGAAATGAAGCCGGACCAACTGATCGAGAAAATGAAAGCCGAAGCTGAGGCCAGCCCGGCGGATGTG
>DAITMY010000224.1:0-4013 GCA_036834925.1 Asticcacaulis sp. | reverse complement strand
TCATAATAATATGTGTAATTACATTAACATTTTATGCAATTTTGTTACCAATCAAGTTAATCTTATGAGGTTTACTTGGAATTTTAATTTTCTGCTATAGTGTCGCTGTCGAACCCTGCTAACTGTGTTCAGACTGCGTTCAGGCCAACCATGAAAATCTGATCCCGGACAATCAAGTTCATCCTTGAGGAGCAGGTGTCATGGTCACGCCACACCGTTTTTCAGTCATGCCAATGGCCCCTTCTACAAGGGGAACCGGCACATCCACGCGAGTCAAAGCCGTCGTCACGGCCGCGATCCTGTCTGGGCTTTTAAGTCTGGGGCTGCCTGTACAGGCACAAAACGCAACAGACGAGGCTGCCGCCCGCCAAGCAACCGATAATGTGGCCGCCCAGTTTGGTCGCTCTGACGGCAATGATCGCAATCGGAATCAAGACCGTCGTCGCGATAACGACCGGCACCGGGACTGGGATCATGACCGCAATGGTCGCAATGAGCGGGACCGCTGGGAGCGCGAGCAGCACTCCGGTCGCGATGGCCGCAACTGGGAGCGCAACCGCGATCAGAGGGAGCGGTATGATCGGGACCGTTACGACAGGGACCGTTACGACCGAGAGCGCTACGACCGAGATCGCTATGACCGGGATCGCTATGACCGGGATCGCTATGACCGTAGCTGGGAGCGGCGCGACGAATGGTCAGACCGCCGGGGCAACTGGCGCTATTCACGGTCAAACCCGAATTGGTGGCGCGGCCATCCCGACTTCAATGACTATCGCGGACACCGCACGGGTTACGCCTATGCGCCGGGTTATGGCTATTACCGGATTAACGGACCTTATCGGCGCTATCATCATGGAGAGCGTCTGCCCCGCCATCTGCATGTCTACCGGGTACGGGACCCCTATCTCTATGGCTTGCCCTATCCCGGCTACGGCCAAGACTATTACTATGTCGGCAATGACGTGGTTCTGGTCGCCGTCGCCACAGGCTTGATCCTCAGCGTCCTTCTGGATGCCTTCTAAGACCGAAAAAGGCCCGCTGATGACAGCGGGCCGATTTCATTCCATTCGCCTCAGATCGCTTCGCCAGCCGCTGTCGTACCAGGAGGGGCAAGCCCCTGCATGATCATCCGGTTGACCTCGATCAAGTCCTGAAAGTCCTCTTCGCCGCGCATGACGGCGGACGAATGCTTTCCAACCCAGATAGCCAAGGAAATGATCTGCGCCCTCAGCGCATGGGGCAATTTGTTTTCCGGATCCCCGCACGCGGTCGAAAAGGCCGACCACACACGGCGATTCCAGTCCAAGGCGTCAATGCGCTTGGCATAGTCTGTCGGGTCCAGCTTGGCCGCGTCCATCAGCGCGCGGGTGACCTGACCGAAAAGGCGATATTCGAGTTCACGCGGGCTTTCAGCCCTCTGCGCGGTCTTCTGATAGGCCTGAAGCCCCATGACCCAACCTCTCGTCTTCGTACTCGATCAATTTCCGGCACATCATCAGTGCCTTGTAGTACTCGCCGGACATCACATGTTTAGAAACCGCCACACATTCCAGCAATACGGGCGGGTTACTGATCACATTCATAAACTCCGACATGCGCAGCACAAACTCGTCGTAATAGCGGCGCGCACCGTCTTCATCGAGGTACATCATCATGACCGGGAAGTAGATATGGCGTGCCGGAGACGTCACATCTTCTGCCTGCATGATGTCCTTTTCCCGCAAGACCGATGCCTTGTTTTGCAGGATCAGGGACCCTCTACGGTCTCCGTTCTGAACCACCGCGCCGTTGAGCACGAATTTTTCACCCGGTTTCAAGGATAGCTTAAGCGGCATCCCGAGGTTCTCCTGAACCGTTTTGACATAGGACTTTGAAGCAACCCTAAACAGGCGAGGTTAACGGGGCGTTGCAATGGTCAAAGTTGATGCCTTCCACAGGCGTATGGCCCAAAAAAAAGCCCCCGAATCTCAGGGGCCAGTCTGGCGAAAATTGTCTGGCGAAAGTGGTCTGCCAAAATCCTTACGATACGGAAGCGAATGCCCACTCAGGCAAGCGGCATCACGTCCGTGATCTTGTAAGTCAGGGGCACCCCGTCTTCGTTGGATATCGTCAGATAATCCCCCAGCACGAAGCGGTGCTGGCCGAGGCGATAAACCGGCTGATCATCGTCTTGGCGCGACTGATCATAATCAAAAAACCAAGCCGTTCCATGACGCGACAAGCGGCCCATGACCGGGTCCGCATCCGGAAGGAACCGGCGCACAGTGCAGGCCTCGCGATGCTGTATAAAGGCGTCGGCATCCAGATACCCCTCCGCCGTGAGCGGCGCGTACAAGGTGTAGCCCTCGTGATCGTCGGCTTCGCGGCCCGCATCAGGGTTGCGGGCTAAGCGAACAATAATTCGGTGAAGGGACATAGGGGGTCTCCTAGAAAAGGCGGTTAGTGCGCCATGAACAAAGACGGTCCAGCGCCGTTCAGAAGCGCCCGGGTCGTGCCGCCAAACACAAATTCGTGTAAACGCGAGCGGCCAAAGGCCCCCGCCACCAGATACTCAGCCTTGTAGTCCCGACAGACCGCATCCAGCACCGCCGCAACGTCACCAGTGCGCGGCAGGGCAAGAACCGTGGCCGTAATCCCGCGCAGGGCATAATAGGCCTGAAGACGGGCCAGATCGGCCGGTCGATCACCGACCGGCGCCCCGGCGATGATGACCTCAGAGGCATGGCGCAGCAAAGGCACGGCGCGGCGCGCGGCGCGGCTGGCGGGCTCACCGCCGTCCCATGCCACGATCACCGGCCCCTTGAAATTGACCGGCGTGCGCGCCACAAACACGGCGGCGCGCTCTTCCATCAACACCTGTTGAAAAGCCTCGGCCAAGGCCCCCTGACCGCGCGCGGGCTCATCCCCAAAAATAACCAGATCGGCCAAACGCACAGCGCGGGCCAGATCTTGCCACACAGGCGACGTCAGATTGCGTAATGCACCCTGAACCGTAGCCGGGAGGGTCGCAAACCGGGCTTCAGCGTCCTTAAGACCAGCCTCAGCCGCTTCTCGCAGGCTATCTAGAGCGGCGACCTGAACGCTTCCGGCAAAACCCTCGCCCAACCATGGCGTCAGTTCTGCTGGGTCAGGCGGAACATAAAGCCCCTCCAGCTGAGCACCAAACAGTTGCGCAGCGTCCCCTGCCACCGATAAGACAGCCTCATCGCGCTGCGTTCCGGTCAACGGAACTGTAATGCGACCCCACTCCATCTTTGCTCTCCTGTTCCCGGCCTGGTCGGACCGTGTTGGTACCCTCAACCGGGACAGAGGCTAATCTAAGGACTTCGCTTGAAAAAGACGCTGCGTCATACCCGCGCGGCCCCGACCGCGCCCCGCGCCTGGCAGCGCATGCTTTCGGGCCGTCGACTGGACCTTTTGGACCCCTCGCCGATGGATGTCGAAATCGAGGACATCGCCCATGGTCTTGCGCGGGTCGCGCGCTGGAACGGACAGACCCTGGGAGAACACGCCTTTTCGGTCGCCCAACACAGTCTGATTGTCACCGATATTGCCGCGCATCTCAGCCCGGGCCTGTCGCCGGAACATCAGCTCTGTGCGCTTTTGCATGATGCGCCCGAGTATGTGATCGGGGACATGATTTCGCCGTTCAAAGCGGCGCTAGGGCTCGACTACAAGCGGTTTGAAGAACGGCTCGAAGCGGCGATCCATATCCGCTTTGGCCTTCCGGCGCGGACCCCGGCGGCCCTGAAAGCGGTCATCAAACGCGCGGATCTGATTTGCGCCTATTTCGAAGCGATCCAGCTGGCGGGCTTTTCCAAAGTCGAAGCCGACACCTTGTTTGGCGGCGCACCAGACGGCTACGCCCTGACTCTCGAGCCCTTAGCCCCCATCGAAGCCCAAGCCCAATATGTTGCACGCTTTCAGGCCCTGTCGGTATCCGCGGGGTTTGCTGCAACGCCGCAACGCGACTAAGCTCAAATCCGGATACAACAGGAACTCTCCATGAG
>DAITMY010000223.1:0-4025 GCA_036834925.1 Asticcacaulis sp. | reverse complement strand
GCCTGCGGCAGCAGCCATGATCGCCATGCCAGAGTATCTGATCGACGGCCTGTTCCGGCGTGGCGAATTCACGGTGTTTGACTCCCAGCAAACCGCCTTGGCGCTGTTGCATTACGGCTGGGGCGTTCCGGCCTTTGTGCTGACCCGCGTGCTGACCCCAGCCTTCTTTGCCCGGCGCGACACTTGGGGGCCGATGAAGTTCGCCTTTGCCTCGGTGGCGCTTAATCTGGCGCTCGGGATCACCCTGTTCCGGCTGGTGGGGGTGCAAGGGCTGGCCATGGCCACCAGCGCCGCCGCCTGGCTGAATGTAATTCTGATGGTGATCACCCTGTCCCGACGGGGGGTCTGGTCGCTCAGCCCCAAGGCCACCGGACGGCTGCTGCGGCTGATCCTAGCCGGGGGCGTGATGGGGCTATTCTGTTATGCCGCCCAGATGTTTCGTCCCGAGCTGGAGTCCCTGATCGGGGCCTTCGCCTTGCCGGGCGGTTTATCCTTGGCGGGGGCAGCCAAGGAAGTGGGGATCCTGCTGAGCTGTTTCGCCGGGGCGGTGCTCTATGCCGTCTTGGTGCCCGTCACCGGCGCGGTGCGGATATCCGAGGTTCGCGCAGCCCTGCAGCGCAAGCCCGCGGATCCAGCGGACGACAAGACCTTGCCCCCGTCCTTCGACTAGGCTTTATGACATCGGGACTGGGAGTTGGTCCGTCACCGCAACAAAGATCTGAGCATGTCTGACGTTACACCTGAGGGCTCTGTCCCCGAAACCGTCTATTCCGGCCCCAAGCGGGTCTTGTCCGGCGTCCAGCCGACCGGGGCCCTGCACATGGGCAACTATCTGGGCGCGCTGAAGAAATTCGTGACCCTTCAGGACGAGGCCGAATGCTTTTACTGCGTGGTGGACCTGCATGCGATCACAGTGTGGCAAGACCCGGTCAAGCTGAAGGATCAGGTGCGCGAAATCGCAGCGGCCTATCTGGCGGCGGGTGTGGACCCGAACAAGGCGGCGGTGTTCCCGCAATCGGCGGTGCGCGCCCATGCTGAGCTGGCATGGATTTTCAACTGTATTGCCCGCTTGGGCTGGCTCAACCGCATGACCCAGTTCAAGGAAAAGGCCGGCAAGGACAAGGAGCGCGCCAGCGTCGGGTTGTTCACCTATCCGGTGCTCCAGGCGGCCGACATCCTCGTCTACAAGGCCACCCACGTGCCGGTGGGCGAAGACCAGCGCCAGCACCTTGAGCTGACCCGCGACATCGCCCAGAAGTTCAACACGGATTACAACGCGCCAGGCTTCTTCCCCCTGCCGGAAACCCTCTATCAGGGGCCGGGAGCGCGGATCATGTCCCTGCGCGACGGTAGCGCCAAGATGTCAAAGTCCGATCCGTCGGACAATTCGCGCATCAATCTGACCGACGATGCCGACACCATCGCCGCCAAGATCAAAAAGGCCAAGACCGATCCTGAACCCTTGCCGGAAACGCTTGAGGGCCTCGACAGCCGCCCGGAGGCCAAGAATCTGGTCGGGATCTATGCCGCCCTCGCTGGGATCAGCGAGGCCGAGGTGCTGGCCCAATTCGGCGGTCAGGGCTTTGGCAGCTTCAAGCCTGCCTTGTCGGAGGTGGTGGTCTCGGCCATGGCCCCGGTCAGCGAACGCATGCGTGCCTATCTCAAGGATCCGGCGGAAATCGACCGGATTCTGGCCCGCGGTGCCGAACAGGCCGAAGCCGTGGCAGAGCCGGTGGTTCGTGAGACAAAACGTCTAATTGGCCTCTGGGGCTGATCTGTGCTCGATGCCTTGCGTATGCCGGAAAATCCCCTTTAGGAGACCTCGAATGCGCCCTCTGATCCCTGCGTTTGTCCTGATGGCCGCCCTTGCGGGTCCGGCTATGGCCAAGGACGTTGTTGTCGGCAACCTGACCCTCAGCGACGCCTCGGCCCGGGCCAGCCTCGGCAAGGCCCCGAATTCAGCGGCCTATCTGACCATCCGCAACAGCGGCAAGGCTGATGACACGCTGACCGGGGCGGAATGCGCCTGTGCGACCAAGGTCGAAATCCACGACATGACCCACGAGGGCGGCGTCATGCGCATGTTCGAAATTCCTGGTGGCCTAAAGGTTCCGGCGGGTCAGACGGTGAAACTGGCGCGCGGCGGCAAGCACATCATGCTGTTTGGCCTCAAGGCGCCGCTCAAGGCCGGAACCCAGCAGCCGATCACCCTGATCTTTGAAAAGGCGGGTCGGGTGAAGGTCACGTTCCCGGTTCAGGATCTATCGGCCAGCCCGGCCAAGGCCCCGGCGGGCGGCGCGCATCACGGCCACTGAGACAGGCTCTAATAACGACCGAAAAGCCCGGGCCAATCCCCGGGCTTTTTTGCATTAATAGATTGATTTCATATTGCTTTTTTGAGCAAGCTACCCAGTTATCCCTGCCTCAAACAAAGGCCTTAGTCTTAGGCCATGAACACAGGACACGCCTTTCAGGCCCAATTAGAGACGCTGCTGGCGAAGGCGGTCGCGTCTCTGGAAGCTCAACCCGCCCCGACCGATGTGCGCGGCATTACGCAAATGGCCAATGCCATCACCAGCCTGGCGCGGGCCTTTCGCGCTTTGGCCAACCTGACCCCGCCAGAGAAAACCCCGTCCAAAGTCAGCGCCATGCCCGAGAGCAGACCCAAACTGTCCCTGCCCGGCCTTCCGGTCGCGGTGAAACAGGCCAAGACTCCAGTCTCGGGTCTTCAGCCCCCACCCCGCCCGGGGCCAAACCCGTCGATCAAGCTCAATCCTCAGCGCAGCGGCGTAAGAACACCTTGAATTTTTCGTGGGTCTCGGCGGCTTTTTCCGCGTCATAGAGCATCGGCGTCGGCGGACGGATCGCGGGTTCGTCATAGGCGTGGGTAGCATCCACCGTCCAGATTTCGACATCGGACCCGCCCTTGACCGCCGCCCCATAGGCTTTCATGGCGATATTGACCGTGGCCAGATGGTCATCGCGGGCAATCACGCCAAAGGTCCGCGCCTTGTGTACCCAGGTCTTGTGTCGGCTGCGGGCAGGGAAATTGACATAGGGATAGACGTTGAACGTACCCTTGACCGAGGTCATCAGGGCTGGATTCGGATCCAGCAAGCTCGCTTCCCCCTTGCGCGTCAGGGGCAGGGTCATCAGATCCATGATCCCCCAGCCGCCATGGCTCCAGCCCGCCAGCACGATCCGGTCAGGATCGACCCCCGGATAGTCGCGCACGCCATGGATCGTCGCCAGAATATCCCCGGCCCGCTCCAGACCCGGCAACAAAATACCGGTACAGACAAACGTCAGGGCAAATTCCCGGCTCCAACCGCGCGCGCCAAAGGAATCGACAACAAAGGCCCGATACCCAGCCTCGACGGCGGATTTAGCATAGCGGCGAATATGCTCACGCACGCCCCCACATCCATGAAACAGCAACACCGCCGGCCGGGGCAGATCATCCGCCGGTCCATAGACCAGAATATGCGGGAACAAACGCGACCAGCGGTCTTTGAGACTATCCATCGACCCTTCCCTCTCCAGACAGCCTTCACCTTGCACAGGAAAACGGCGCCGGAAAGGGTCTCTCTCCGACGCCGCGAATTTTGTCAGACCTAAGGTCAGCTTTGCGGCTAGTGGCGGAACACCCGCACGCCGGTAAAGGCCATGGTCAGACCCGCTTCGTCGGCGGCGCGGATCACGTCTTCGTCGCGGATCGAACCGCCCGGCTGGATGATCGCCGTCGCGCCCGCAGAGGCCGCTTCGAGCAGCCCGTCCGGGAACGGGAAAAAGGCTTCGGACGCACAGGCACAGCCGGTGAGGTCAAGGTCAAAATCCTTGGCGCGGATCGCGGCGATACGTGCCGAGTCCTTGCGGTTCATCTGACCGGCCCCAACGCCCAGCGTCTGGCCGTTACGCGCATAGACGATGGCGTTGGACTTGACGTGCTTGGCCACCGTAAAGGCGAACAGCATATCGCGGACTTCATCATCCGTAGGCTGACGTTTGGTAACAATCTGCAAATC
>DAITMY010000222.1:0-4065 GCA_036834925.1 Asticcacaulis sp. | reverse complement strand
CCACCAGCCTGCAAAAGGTGCCGTTCTCGGTGTCAGCCTTAACCGGCGATCAGGCCCGCGACCTCAGCGCCAAGAACCTCGTCGATCTCAGCCGCAACGTGGCAGGCCTTGCTATTGCCGATCTCGGGCCGGGCGTGAACATGGTCGCCATCCGGGGCCTGAGCTCCGGACAGGTTGTCCGTGACGAGTCCTCGCGCAAAGAGTCGGTCGGGATCTATCTTGATGAATCCGCCATTTCCCTGCCGCTGTTTACGCCGGACATCGACCTGTTTGATTTTGCCCGCGTCGAGACCCTGCGTGGCCCGCAAGGAACCCTGTTCGGGGCCGGATCGCTCGGCGGCACCCTGCGCCTGATCACCAAGCCGGTGAAGATGAACAGCTTTGAGTCCGTTCTTGAAGCCGACATCAGCAAGGTGATGGAGGGTGGCAACGGCTATGGCCTCAAGGGCATGGTCAATATGCCCCTGATCGAAGACAAGCTCGCGATCCGCGCTGTCGCTTACCACAATGATCTGGCCGGTTACATCGACGCCTGGGGTAAGAATGGCGGCAAGGTCGAAGACGTCAACTCTGGCCTTCGCCAAGGCTATCGGATCGCAGCGGAATTCCGCCCCCACCATAGCCTGACGCTGATCCCGCGCATCGTCTATAACAAGACGGACATGGACGGTTATCCGCGCATGGAAGTGTTCAATATCTTCCGCAACCCGCACACCACCACCCGTCCGGCCGCAACCTTTGGCGATCTTGAGCAATACCGCCAAATTAAAGAAGGCCTCTATGATGAAACCTTCCTGGCGGATCTCAACATCAACTACGACATGGGCCGCCTGTCTCTGACCTCGGTCACATCGTTCCTCGACCGCGACATTAATATGATGCAGGACGGCACCGCCCTGACCAGCCAAGTGACCGCTGTTGCGGTCGGCATCCCGGCCTCCGCGGGGCTCGACTCACCGCTGCACAACAAGTCAACCTTGGAAGCCTTCTCCCAAGAATTCCGTCTCAGCACCAACACCACCGATGGCCTGCAATGGGTCCTTGGGGCCTTCTACACCAAACAAAAGAAGGGCTTTGGCCAGTTTGCCCAAGCCAAAGGCTTTGAAGCCGCCTTCAACGCTCAGACAAACGCCGGCCTCAGCACCGCCGCCCTGTCCGCGCCGCTGTCGAGCGAACGCGATGTCTTGTTCGTCTCGGATTTTGACATCGACTTCAACCAAATCGCCATCTTCGGCGAAGCCAATTACAGCTTTACCGACAAGCTGACCGGGACCATGGGCCTGCGCTGGTATAAATACGAAGAAGACCGCAACGCCATCATCGCGGGCTTCCTCAATGACGGCCCGACCCCGACTAACCTGCGTAAGCGCTCGACCGAGGACAAGGGCTTCTCGCCCCGCTTCATCCTGTCCTATGCCGCCACCGACAACATCAGCATCAACGCCCAGGCGTCGCGCGGTTTCCGCCTTGGCGGGATCAACGATCCGCTCAGCGACACCCTCTGCGCCGCCGACCGCACCGCCCTCGGTGGCCGGGACATTGAAAAGTACGACAGCGAGACGGCCACCAACTATGAAATCGGCCTGAAATCCAAGCTGGCCGGCGGCAAGGTTACTTTCAACGCTGCCGCCTATCAAATCGACAGCAAGGACATGCAGGTTTCGGTGCGCCTCGCCTGCTCCTCGACCATCATCCTCAACGTGCCCAAGGCCCGCTCACGCGGCTTTGAGCTCGAAGTCGCCGCCAGCCCGACCCGCAACCTCAACCTCGGGGCTTCGGTGGGTTACAACGACGCTCAGGTGACCAGCGGAGTTGGCTACTCCGGCATCACCAAGGGCATGCGTCTGCCGACCGCGCCCAAGCTTCAGGCTTCGGCCTATCTGACCACCTTCTGGCCGATCCATGACGAGGTCGAAGGCTTCTTCAGCCTCGTCGCCCAGCACCAATCCTCCAGCTACAGCTTCTTGTTGGATCAAAGCAACGGCAGCACCCTGCCCTTCAACGTCCGCTATGGCCGTACCAGCCCTCTGGCAGTCCGCTACTCGACCAAGCTGCCGTCCTGGACCGTGGCCAATGCCCGGGTCGGTCTGCGCGTTCCCTTCAGCTGGGAAGTCACGGCCTACGTCAACAACCTGTTCGACGAGCGCGCCTATCTCGGTCTTGACCGCGAGCGCGGGGGCGAAGGCCGGGTGGGCTATATGGTCAACCAGCCGCGCACCCTTGGTGTGAACCTGCGTAAGGAATTCTAAGACCCTTACCCCGACATTTCCTCCCCGAACTGGCCGCAGCCTCCCCGCTGCGGCCTTTTTTTTAGCCTGAACTTACTCTAGGTTGCTACACACGCCCTTAAGTGCATATGCTGATTAGCAAAAAATTTATGTACATACACTAATTCTGATGGACATCACCTACGATCCGGTCAAAAATGCCCGCAACATTGAACTGCGTGGCTTGAGTTTTGACCAGGTCGCAGACTTCGATTTTGAGTCAGCCATCATCTGGATCGACGATCGCAAAGACTATCCAGAAGTGCGTTACGCGGCCCTAGGGTGGCTAGCGAAACGCCTACATGCCGTTGTTTTTACAGAAACGCCGAATGGCATCCGGGTCATCAGCTTGCGCAAAGCCAATAAACGTGAGGTAAGACTCTATGAACAGACGACCCAATCCTGAGCCTATCGACCCGGACAATCCGGAATGGACGGACGACATAGTCAGGCAGTCTGTGCGGTTCGATGCGCTTCCCGCCTCGCTAAAGAGCAAGCTTCGCGGTCGACCTAAAGCCGCTATAACCAAGGAACGGATCACGATCCGCCTGTCTCAGGATGTGCTGGAACAATTCCGGGCCAGCGGTCAAGGCTGGCAGACACGCCTAGACGCAGCTTTAAAGGACTGGCTCAAGACCCATACACCGACGGCCTGAACCGCTTGTTTGCTCGCGTATCGCCCCACGAGCGGCCCTCTGAGCGCAGCCTAAGCGAGGCCGAAAAAGCCTGCCTGCCTTCCGGACTGGTTGCAGCCGCTGAGGGTGCGATCTTGCGCGATCAGGAGCACCCGGTGTCGATCGCTGCGCGTGTCCTGGGCCGCGGGCAACAGATCGTCGTGCGCGGCTCTGTGATCTTCTGGCCGGGCCTCCCGCCGGACCTGACTCACCCCGTCGCCCGCCGCGCGGTGCTGGCCCACGAACTCTGGCATGTGGTCCAATATCGCCAGGGCCTAACCGCTCTGCGCTATCTATGGCGCGAGCGCGGGATCTATCGCTATGACCACACGACGCTGTCCCTAGGCTTTGAAGCCCTCGGCTATGAGCAACAGGCGGCGCTTATCGAGGACTATGTCCGGCTCTTGGGCGGCCTCGGCCCGCGCTGGGGCCCAGAGGATCTGACCACCGAGCGCCTTACTGCGCTTCTACCGTTCTGAAGCCCCCCCTGCCTAGACCTAGTCCAGGGCCAGCCCGGCGGGACAGCCAACCCCGGTTCCCTTGATGCCGCAATAGCCACCGGGGTTCTTCTCCAGATAGCCCTGATGATAGTCTTCGGCGTAATAGAACGGCCCCTCGGGTGCAATTTCGGTCGTAATTGCCCCAAAACCGCGCGCGCTCAGGGCCGCCTGATACGCGTCCCGGCTCGCTTCAGCCTCAGCCTGCTGGGCCGGGCTGGTGGTATAGATGGCCGACCGGTACTGGGTGCCGATATCCCCGCCCTGACGCATGCCTTGGGTCGGGTCGTGGTTTTCCCAGAACACCTTCAAAAGGTCGCCATAGCTGACCTTCGCCGGATCAAACATCACCAGCACCACTTCGGTGTGGCCGGTCATGCCGGTGCAGACCTCGTGATAGGTCGGGTTGGGCGTCAGCCCGCCCGCATAGCCCGCCGCCGTGACATAGACCCCCGGCACGCGCCAAAACACCCGCTCCACGCCCCAGAAGCAGCCCATGGCAAACACCGCCCGCTCAAGCGACGGATCAAACGGCCCCTTGAGCGGCGTCCCCAGAACCGCATGCAGGGTATCCGTGGCGATGGCCTCTGGCCGACCGGGCAAGGCCTGTTCAGCGGTGGGCAGGGT
>DAITMY010000221.1:0-4066 GCA_036834925.1 Asticcacaulis sp. | reverse complement strand
ACGCAGGGCCGTCGCATAGGACGCCGCCGCTTGGGCAAAATCATCCCGAATAAAGCGGGTTTCCCCGAGACGGAACCAAGCCTCAGCCAATTGAGGGCTATCGGGATAGGTTTTGATGAAGGTCTCAAAGGCCAGAGCCGCGCCCTCATAGTCACCGCCCATCATCTGCCCCATCGCCGCATTAAAATCCGTGGACGGATTGCCCGTAGCCACAGGCGGCGCAGGCGGCTGCGCGGCTTTTTCCGCGCTCGTCAGACGCGCTTCAAGTTCAGCCAGGCGCGCCTCAAGGGTACCAACCTTTTTGCTAAGCTCCAGATTGGCATTGCCGAGATTGCGGGCGTTGAAATGCGCCTGTTCAAGGTCGCCATTCAGCCGTTTAATCGCCGCTTCCTGATCGTCGAGCTTACGCGCCAAGATATCGACCGTCGCTTGAAGGGCGATCACTTCGGGATCCGGTTCGATCAGGACAGGCGGCTCATTGCTGTTTTCCTTGCGCTGAAGCGCCCGCTCCAGCTTGCGCAGATTGCGATCCAGTCGCTCCAGACGCTTTTTGTCCCATTCGATGCCCGGAATTTCCTCAGCCTTTTCGCGCGTCGGAAACATCTGCGCTTGGGCCGATTGCGGCGTAAGGCTCAGAATGCTTAGCCCCAAAACGGCGCAAAGGCTCAAACGCAAAGCGCGGTGAGCGGTAAAAGCACATAAAGCGTTCAATCTGGTCATAATGGATCGTCCCACCCAAATCGGACAAGTCTGTGGCAAAGCCTATATCCAGCTTAGCGGTGAGCTGGACCGGCGGCAAAGCCCTTCTTGAAAACGCGCAAAGAAAAAGGGGCTCACAGAGCCCCTTTCCCAGATCAGGTCGATGACCTTACTTAGCACCCGAGGTGATCGCGGTACGGGCGTTACGGTTCTTGGCCCAAGCCTCTTCGGTCGAAGCCGGATCCAGCGGACGCTCTTTGCCGAACGAGATGGTTTCGATACGGGCCGGAGCCACACCACGCTGAACGAGGTACTGACGGACGGCTTCAGCGCGGCGAGCGCCCAGAGCCAGGTTGTACTCGCGGGTGCCGCGCTCGTCGGCATTGCCTTCGATGCGAACCATGACCGACGGGAAGCGCGACAACCAAGCGGCTTGCGCATCCAGCAGCGGCTGGGCGTCAGCGCGAACGGTCGATTGATCGAGATCGAAGTAAACGCGGTCGCCAACGTTGACGACGAAGTCTTGTTCCGAACCCGGCAGGATGCCGACCGGAGCCTCGGCGACTTTTTCTTCGGTCTTCGGTTGCGGCTTCGGCGCTTCAACCGGGGCCGGGGTCGGCTCAACCGGAGCCGGCTTGGGCTTGCTGGCGCAGGCGGCGAGCGAAGCGGTGGCAAAAGCGATCAGTGCGATACGCGCAAATGTAGTGGTCTTGGCCATGATGCCGTCCCTCGTTGAATTAACTCTGATGACCCTATGGCACTGTTAAATGACATCTTAACAAACGCCACAAGTTTTTTTGCAATTTTTCCCTCAATCCAGCAGCGGTGACCAAGCCGGATCAGACGCCCCGCCCGCATAGGGCACAGGCCGTTCGATCCGTCCCGTGACATCCACTGTCCAGAGTTTCGGGTCTCCACCGGGGGGTTCCCGGAAGAACATGATGTATCGGCCGTTGGGAGCCCAAGTCGGCCCCTCCTCCTGATAGCTTGAGGTCAGGAGTTTTTCATTGCTGCCATCGGGAGCCATGATGCCGATATGGAACCGACCGCCCTGTTGCTTAGTAAAGACCACAAGATCGCCGCGCGGGCTCCAGACGGGGGTAGAGTAGCGACCGCTGCCGAAAGAAATCCGGCGGACATTGGACCCGTCGAGGTTCATCACATAAAGCTGGGGCGAGCCGCCCCGGTCGGAGTTGAACACAAGGCTCTGTCCGTCCGGAGAAAAGCTGGGCGAGGTATCGATACCCGGATCACGGGTCAGGCGCGTGGTCGAGCGTGAGCGCAGATCCATGATATAGATGTCCGAGTTACCAGACTGATCAACCGTAAAGGCGACCTTGGATCCGTCGGGCGAAAAGCTCGGCGAAAACACCATGCCCTTGAAATTGCCCAAGGTTTCCTGACGGCCCGTCTCGATATTGAAGAGATAAATCTTCAGAGAGTCGGCGCGCATGGCCATATAGGTGATTTCTTGGCTGTTAGCCGAAAAACGCGGGGTCAGCACCGTATAGGACCCATCGGTCAGATAGCTCGGATTGGCCCCATCCTGATCCATGATCGCCAAGCGTTTCACGCGCCGTGAGCGGCTGCCACTTTCCGCGACGAACACGATGCGGGTGTCAAAATACCCCTTCTCGCCGGTCATCTTGGTATAGATGGCGTCCGAAATCTTGTGAGCGACCCGCCGCCAGTTTTCCGGGGTTGCCGTAAATTGCAGACCGAGCATCTGGGTCTCGCCATAGATATCCCAGAGACGGAACTCGACCTGAAGGCGGCCCGACGCATCGATCCGGGCCTCACCATTGACCAAGGCCTGAGCATTAATCTTGCGCCAGTCTTCAAAGCGCGGCTGCACATTGATTGCCGGTGATGTCTCGATAAAGGCTTCAGGCGGGATCGGGCGGAAAAAGCCAGACCGCTCTAAGTTGGCCGCGACCACCTTGGCAATATTGGCCCCGACATCGTTGGCGACAGGACTGCTAAAGGGCGCGACAGCGATCGGCGTCGGCGCCACCACGCCGGAATTCACTTCGGCCCGGATCTGCGCCTGTGCCGGCGTGATCGGGGCCATCAGCCCGCTAACCCCAACGACAACAGCAAAGCCAAAAGCAGCGCAGGCTTTCATGGCGGTAAAAAGTCCGGCACGCCGGTTACGGATCATGACGTCACTCCCCATTAGCGCCCGCGACAGGCTTTCTCAGCATTAAAAGTAATAATCAAAGGCTGATTGTAAAGATCGCCAGGCAGCTCGAGATAAGGCTCCCCCCGCTTGACGGCACTAAACGCGCGCGCAACAGCAGCATCCGCCAGAGGATCTCCGATCCGACGATCATCCCAGACTGGCCCACTGACGACGCGCCCAGTCGGCGATATCGTAAAGCGAACGTCGACGATCACCTTGTCCCCGCCCGGTACATCACAGTTCGGCGACCACAAGCGCTGGAGTTTCGCCGTAAGGGCATCGAGCGCCGGGCCGGTGTTTTGCTCGCCCGCACCCGTTGCCGACTGGCCTTGGGCAGAACGTGGGGCCGTCCGGGCCTTAGGGGCCGCCGTCTTGCTCAGGTCCTTGCTCAGAGCATCGAGATCCAGCGCGGAACTTTCGGATTTTGCGGGTGACTTTTTGGCATCCGTTTTGGCCGGGGCCTTGGGTTCCGGCTTTTTCGGCTCTGGCTTAGGCTCTGGCTTGAGCTCAGGCTTTTTAGGTTCTGGCTTGGGCTCAGGCTTCTTCGGTTCTGGCTTCGGTTCCGGTTTCGGCTCAGGCTTGGCCGGTGCGGGCGGCGGCGGCGCAACGACAGGCTCGGGCTCCGGCGCGGCGACTGGTTCCTCCGGTGCAGCATCAAGCGTTTCAACAGCTGGGGCCGGGGCCTCTTGCTGGACCTCAGAGATGATCGTGACCGGAACGGAGGTCACGCGCAGCGCCGTACGGTTGTCCGGCCACGGCGCAAAGGCTAGTGCCACAATTGCGACGTGGACCAGAACCGATAAGACCAGCGCAGGCCAGCGGATCGCCATACCGCCCTACCCCGCGGCTTCGGTCGGACGCGCGACCGTGGACGAGGACGAGGAAGGGGCCGATTCCGTGATCAGATTGATCCGGGTAAAGCCGCTTGTCGCCAGCTTGGCCATCACGCGCGCCACAGCCTCATAGGGGGCGCGGCCATCGGCGCGCACATAGATCGGGGCCTGAGTATCATTGTTGGCAATCGCCAGCAGACGCGGAGCGACCTGATCATAGGTCGCCACATCTTCCATCACATAGATGGTGCCGTCCGTTTGGATCGACACGGTCAGCGGCTCACTCTGGTCCTGCTGCAGGCTCTGAGCCTCGGTCTTGGGCAGATTGACCTCGACCCCTGCGGTCAGGAGC